>QHOR01000227.1:9792-10616 GCA_003219395.1 Verrucomicrobiota bacterium
TGCAGATGCAGATGAACGAAAGAGTCGCGAGCCATTTACGGTCACTATAAATGCGAGGTCAGACGCGGCAAGAGTCCGTGAACCGTAAATCGTTAAATCGTTACATCGTTTTTCGATTTCACGGTGTACGAATCACGAATTACCTCGAAAAAAACCGTGCTTGCATTCGCATCCCGGCATTGCTAAGAGAGCGCGTGTTGCGTTTAGCTTTCCATTGCAAGAGACCACCCGAGGCTGAGTTACTTTGAGATGAAAAAACTGGAAGCCATCATCAAACCTTTCAAGCTCGAAGAGGTGAAAGAGGCGCTGGCCGAGCTTGGGATCGAGGGAATGACTGTCACAGAAGTCAAAGGCTTCGGCCGGCAGAAGGGACACACCGAAATTTATCGGGGGAGTGAATATACAGTCGATTTTCTGCCCAAAGTAAAAGTGGAAGTAGTAATGGCGGACGACATGGTGGAGAAAGCCGTCAGCGTGGTGGTGGCCGCGGCGAAAACCGGCAAAATCGGGGATGGAAAAGTGTTCGTGCTCCCGGTGGAACACGCAGTGCGCATCCGCACGGAAGAAATCGGCGAAAAAGCGGTATGATGGCGCTACGCGCCATCGTTCAACCGTTGAAATGTTGAACCGTCGAAGCGGTGCGCGAATTTGATCATGCGGCCGTCGAACTTTTGAACAGATTTAACCTTTTAACGCTTCAACCCTTCAACGCTTCATCCAAATAACATGGCCAAAGACAAAACTCCATCCGACGTCAGCAAAATGATCAAAGACGGCAACGTGAAGTTGATCGATTTCAAGTTCACGGATTTGCTCGGCACCTG
>QHOR01000008.1:0-3023 GCA_003219395.1 Verrucomicrobiota bacterium
TAATCAAAATCGCGGCAAAGGCGAAGCGATTAAGACGGGGCTGGATTACTGGCTTGCTGCGTCGAATCCGTCGGCTGCTACGGTCCGCGGCTTGGATCGAGAAGTGATGTGGATGTGCCTGCTCGATTCCGATGGTCAGCATCTTCCCGAAGAGATCGATCGGTTTCTGGCAGCGGCAGGGTCCGCAATGCAGCCGACCTTTTTTATCGGCAATCGCATGAATAACGTTCGGGCGATGCCTTTGATCCGCCGCATTGTAAACCGTTTTATGAGCAGGCAAATCAGCCGCCTTTGTGGACAAAGAATTCCCGATACGCAATGCGGTTTCCGCATGGTAGATCGGAAATTGGTTCCAGACTTGCTGGGTGGCGGAAACCGGTTCGAGTACGAAACTGAAGTGCTCATTATCGCCAGTCGTAAAGGTTACCGGATCGAATCAGTCCCAATCACGACTGTTTACTCCGATCAGGTGAGCAAGATTCATCCCATGCGAGATGCTCTTCGCTTTCTCAAATTGATGTGGCGATATCGGAAAGCAGATTAGCTACGGTTTTGTTGCAGGCACAGGTTTTGAGCTTCTCAAGATTTCCGATTCCGGCGTGAGGGTTGCCGGCTTGCCGCTGAAGATGACGCGATTTGGCTTCGCCGCGAGCGTAGCGACCAGCTCCTTCGCATAAGTGGTGACTACTTTCAGGTTCAACAGAGTCACATGCAATTGTTTCAAGTCTTCCGAAAGTTGTTTGTCCGTCGTTTTGATGAAACCATCCGCACTGCCGAGCACCGTATCCGCCCCCTTGGCTACGCCCCCAAGGCTTGTGATCAGATTCTGTAAGTTGTCTACGTCGAACTTCAATGAATCCGCGAGTGGTCCAAGCTTTGGCGTGAATTCACCAAGATCCTTTTTTAGCCCTGTGACAGTCACATTGAGATTGTCGAGCAGCTTATTAGCGTTCTCGAATAGCGGCCCCGCTTCCGCTGTGATCTGTTCGAGGCCGTATGATGGATGGCCTTCGATTGCCGCGTTATTCGAGAGCGTCTGACCTCCCGGTGTGCCTGCCGAAAGCGCAACAAATTTCGGCGAAAGCATGGTGTCGGAGCTTAGCGTAGCCGTGATATCCGCGGGTAGCGGCGGAATTCCATCATCCAGGCTAACCGTGACTCGCACGGCGTCCTTCTTGTTCTCGCTTGCGTCGCGTTCTTTTGCTGTAAGATGACGCATCCCGATCACGCGCCCTGCCGGCGCGCCGGCATAACGAACTTCGGAATTCACCTTGATACCGGTCACGTCTTCATAATTGATCTGCAGGGTTCGCGTCGGTTTTTTGAGGCGATAACCCGAAAGCGCGAAAGTAAGAGCACCCAGCAAGACGACACTGCAGATGATCACAGACAGCGCGACCAGATAATCTGATACATTGCGTTTTACTAAACTCATGACTTTCTGCCGAAGATTGGTCTGCAACGACGAATGAGGAATGGCTTCGCCAATGTTAAAGTGTTGAAGTGTTGAAGCGTTGAAGCGGTTATCATTCTGAGATCATTTACCTCATGCTGTTTTCCGGTGGAATCTGTGACGCGCCGCAACGAATGGGCGCGGCTGAACGTGCTGGTGGTCCTCATGTTCTTCCTGTGACACGTTCAAAGGAATCGGACCGTCAGCCTCGCCGTGAATAAATTGCTGCACTTCGGGGTTTGAACTGTTCCGAATTTCATCCGGGGTACCCTGCGCCACAATGCCACCGTGCCCGAGCATGATCATGCGCGTCGCGATCCGGAATGCGCTGGTCATATCGTGGGAGACTACCACCGCGGTCATGTGAGTCCCACGCGTTAGTTTCACAGTAAGTTCATCTACCACTGCGGTCATGATGGGGTCCAGGCCCGACGTCGGCTCATCGCTAAATAACAATTCCGGATCCAGCGCAAGCGCGCGGGCAAGCCCCACGCGCTTTTTCATCCCGCCGCTGATCTCGTCTGGCCTGAGGTCTTCAAACCCAGTCAGACCAACCATTGCAAGCTTCTGTTTTACGATTTCTTCAATTTCATCTGGAGATTTGTTAGTGTGTTGCAAAAGCGGCAACGCCACGTTTTCGCCCACCGTTTGCGAGGCGAGCAGCGCACCAGATTGGAACAGCATGCCGAATCGCAGGCGCACACGTTCAAGCTCACGTTCCTTCATGATTGTGATCTCTTCGCCAAAAAGCTTCACCACACCTGAGGTCGGTTTCATGGAGCCGATCATGTGCCGAAGGAGAGTGCTCTTTCCACAGCCGCTGCCGCCCATGATAACGACTGTCTCGCCCCTGTGAACGTTGAAAGAAATGTCGTCGAGGACCGTGCGTTCTCCAAACGTGCGGACAAGGTCGGTGACTTCGATGATGGCAGGGTCAGTGGGCATCGGAAAAGGACTAATGGGCTGCGCCGCGTTAAACCGTTGAAATGTTAAACCGTTAAATCGGAAACCCGGGTGCCGGCGCAACCAATTACGAAGGGTTCCGCAGCTTTTGCTGTTATTTGTGAGTGGCTGTTCATTCTCCTCATCCTCCAAAGAAAAAGATTCCTGTCAGTACCGCATTCATCACCAACATTGCCAGCAGCGCCTGGACGACCGCAGTTGTTGTTGCCTGGCCTACACCTTCCGCACCACCCTCGACAGTCAGGCCCGCGTTGCATGCGATTGTGATGACAAGCCAAGCAAAAACCACACTTTTGATCATTCCCGAATACAAGTCCCAGGTTTCGGCGCTCTCCAGCGCGCGCAGCACATATCCGGCGGTATTAAAATCGAGTGCAAAACGGCAGACTGCCCACCCGCCCAGAATGCCGATGTAATTTCCAAAGATGGTCAGCGCAGGTAACATCACCATCATCGCAAGAAAACGCGGCACCACCAGATATTGAACTGGATTAATTGCCATGACTTCAAGGGCCTCAATTTCCTCGGACACTTTCATTGTGCCCAGTTCCGCTGCCACCGCGGAGCCGCTGCGGCCAATCACGATTACCGCTATCAAGACTGGGCC
>QHOR01000008.1:3126-18204 GCA_003219395.1 Verrucomicrobiota bacterium
TCAGTGCCACCATTGGGGTGGCGCGGACGCCGATGGACACCATTTGCCTGAAGATCGGGCCGATTTTGAAAAACTGGCCGGTGAACGGCGCGATCAAAATCCAGTAGAGCAAACTCAGGTTCAGTTGCAGATAGTTTTTCACTTGCCGTTGGAGCGCGCAGAATGACAAGGTCTAAGCACTGACAAAAGCCGAAAGTTTAGCGCTCGTCTCCCAAATGGCGTGTCATCTTGAGCGAAGCGAAACAGCTCTGTTCATTCTATTGGCGAAGATGGATCTAAAACTGATCCGAGATTCTTTGCTTCGCTCAGAATGACGTTACGAGACAACCTCTGATAATCTGAATGAGAAATCGTTTGGAGGTTAAGATCAACTCAGAAGACAATGGCTCAAAGTGAAATCGACGGGATTCGCGCACTATTAGGATCCGAGCCGCGGCCCGTTGGATGGCTTGAGCGACGAAAGCGCCTCGACCATGTCGGTTCTGTTTGGCCTGTAGCTCAGGACGTGGAGCTCGCGGCGGTGGACGTTAATGGAGTACCAGGCGAATGGTCAATCATTCCAGGCAGCGAGCCCTCCCGCGTTCTGATGTTCTTTCATGGTGGCGGTTATTGTTCTGGTTCAATCGTCAGCCATCGCCGACTGGTCACGGAGGCAGGGCGGGCCGCAGGAGTGCGAACACTGGCCGTTGGTTATCGATTGGCTCCAGAACATCCGTTTCCTGCGGCGTATGAGGATGCGCTGACTGCGTGGCGGTTTCTGCGACACCAGAATATTCCTGCTGCGCAGATCGCGATCGGCGGGGATAGCGCAGGGGCCGGTCTGACAGTAGCGTTGATCAATCAGCTACGCGATGCACACGAGGAGCTTCCCGGTTGCGCATGGCTGATTTCGCCTTGGACGGATCTGACGCTGTCCAGTTCAACGCTGTCAACCAAAGAGGCTGTCGATCCATTGATTCACAAGCAATATCTGAGCGAGTTGGCCGACGCATATCTGCCTGCCGGAATGGATAGAAGAGATCCGCGAGTTTCTCCTCTGTACGCTGATCTCAAGAGCTTTCCACCAATGTTAATTCAAGTCGGGTCAGCGGAGACGTTGCTCGACGATGCGACTCGTTTTGCCGCTGTTGCTGGCAGTGCCGACGTGCGTGTGACTCTGGAGATTTGGCCGCACATGATCCACGCATGGCCTCTATGGAACGCTTATCTTGAGCCCGCCCGCCGCTCGCTTGCGAGTGCTGGCGTCTTTATCAAACAGAACCTTTGAGACGGTAACGGCAGTCGCAGCAAGCAGCTACAACAAGCCGCGCTTGCGAAAATCACCGAGATTACCTCCGGAAGAACGTTCGACGAGATCGATCGTGAACTTGAGCAGGCAGATCTCCCAGGCATCATCGACACCATGAATGACGGCGCTGAGCGGCTCATTTGCGCTCTCGACGCGACTCCTAGTGCGATTGATGACCGTGTCGATTGAATCGCGCATCGTTTGTTCGCTTAGATCAGTTTTGCGAAATTGAAAACCGTAACGAAGCACTGCGATGTTTCGGGCGCGTTCGCGCAGTTGATCGACGTATTGCTCCGCTTTTTCTCCGAATCCCTCCAGCAACAGTCGCGTATAATGTTCCGGTGTTAGGATTTGAGGGCGCTCTGCGTGAATTTTTCCATTGCGAATGCGGACCTGATCGACTCGATCCATCAGCTCTGAGATAAGATAAAAATTGAAACTGGTGCTGCCGAACGTCGCAATCTGTCGCTCGGGAGCAACAATCACATGAGTGTTTTCAATGGCGTAATCGAAATCGTCCCTGGTCATGGCCTTGGCATAAGTTAACCCGCGGGAATCCGCGGTTCAAAGACGAATCCCGGGAACAAACCTACAGAGAACGCTTCAACAGCCAATCGGCGTTGAGTTTTCTTCGGGAACTTCCATCCGTCTGTTCCGTAGAAGGAGGTTAGATAAGGCCTGCGGTCGGCCGCGATTTGTTATGGGCGAGATGTAGTGATTGTGGGTGATCACCATGAATGTGATAAGCGCTCCCCCGATCTGCGCGCGCGTGAACGTTTTCCAAATTCAAGGCGCGCTCTGCCGGAGAAAGCCACTGCATGCGGTGCTCTGCAGCTATCTACGATGTGGTGAAGTGTTCCTGAGGGCTCGGGCCTTCGGAAAGCCGAAACTGCTTCGGCCCGCCTCGGAATGCCCGATTGAATTTAGCGTCTCGTATTGTCGGGACCGGTGTCTCGTCGCGATAGCTCGCGGAGGCGTGCTCGGCATCGATGTTGAACGCCGGCGGTGGATTGGTGAGTTGGACGCGATCGCGAGTATCTACTTTACGCCGGGAGAGGCGAGCTGGATCAAGAAATTGCACGCTAATCAAAAGCTTGAAGCGTTCTTTGCCTGTTGGACGTTCAAGGAAGCTTATTCCAAAGCGATCGGCACCGGACTCCTAACCCCATTTCACACCTTTGCCCTTCCGGCGGCATCAAGGAAGCAGGTCGGCGTCAACTGGGCAACAATTCACGGACGCGAATGGACACATTTCAGGTTCGAGCCGTGGCCGGGATATACAGCGACCGTAGTAGTTGCTGGGCGGCTCTCGTCCTCTGCGTTCCAGTTTCAGGATTATTATGCCGGAACTTGCGCGTGATCGCGCCGCGGCCACCGCGGCCACAAATGTGCCAATGTTTACTCCTTCAGCGGAAGCAATCGCAGGTTCTCAACTGACGGCATTTGCACGCTTTTGTGAAACAAAGATCAATCAGTCGATCCGTGACAGCAATGAGCTATACAAGCTATCGATTGAGAATTTTCGGCTTTTCTGGCAGCTATTCCTCGCGTTTTCCGGCCTGCGTTGGGAGGGCGATGCTTCGCCAGTTTGCACGAGTGACGATGTTGAAACCGCTTCTTTTTTTCCAAATCTCCGGCTTAGCTATCGCGAAAACCTGCTGGTGTGCGAAACGCTTGAGGATTCGCAGCTGCCAGCGCTGGCATCGTTTAACAGGACCGGCCTCACCGAAAGGCTGAACCGAGGAGAGCTTCGGCAACGGGTGGACGCGTTCGCAGGTGGATTGACAATGCTCGGCGTCGACCCAGGAGATCGCGTCGTAGGCGTGCTTCGGAACAATGCCGGCGCTGTCGTAGCGGGTCTCGGCTCGGCAACGGTGGGCGCGATTTTCTCGAGCGCCTCGCCGGAGATGGGCATTTTCGGTTTGCTGACCAGGTTTGGTCAGCTTGAGCCGAACGTGTTGGTTGTCACCTCGATCGGCACTCCCGGCTTTGAAGTGGATCGACTTCGGGCCTTAACTCAGGGCTTGTTGTCCCTCAGGGCGGTAGTGGTCCTGGAAGACTGTTTCATTCCATCGGGTTTCTCAGTTCCCATCTACCGCGCTTCGGAATTCCCAGCGCGTTGCGGCGAATGCCGCCGCTACCCGTTTAATCATCCGTTGTTCATCCTGTTTACATCCGGCACAACAGGCCCGCCAAAGTGCATCGTTCACGGCGCAGGCGGCACGCTTCTTGAGCATTTGAAGGAGCACGTCCTGCACGGAGATCTCCGTCGCGGCGACAAACTGTTCTTCCATACCTCGACAGCATGGATGATGTGGAATTGGCAGCTCTCAGCACTTGCCACCGGCGCCGAAATCGTTCTCTACGATGGGCCGGTTATAGATCCTGACGACCTTTGGAGAATCGTAGCCGAGGAACAAGTGACCGCGTTCGGGACAAGTCCGGCGTTCCTGCGGATGTGCGAGGTTGCTGGCTACTCGCCACAGCGGCTGGGCATCGACCTCAGGCGACTTCGCTCGCTCTTGTCTACTGGCGCGATTCTCTACGACGATCAGTATCATTGGGTGAGGAAGAACGTGGGCGCCGTCCCCGTGCAGTCGATTTCCGGCGGTACAGATATCGTTGGTTGTTTGGTCCTGGGTAACCCAAACCTCCCGGTGTACGCAGGCGAATCGCAATGTCGCAGTTTCGGTTTGGATGTTCGCGCATTCGTCTCGCCGGAGCGGGCTGGCGGCTCTGTCGGAGACTTGATTTGCGCAAAACCTTTTCCGTCTCGTCCGCTCGGAATTTATGGCGATGCAGCCGGCGAACGATTCCATCGAGCCTATTTTTCCGAGCATCCTGGAGTTTGGACACATGGGGATTTGATCGAGATCACGCCTCGGGGAAGTGCGCGTATGCATGGTCGCAGCGACGGCGTCCTAAACATTCACGGTATCCGTATCGGACCGGCGGAAATCTATCGCATATTGGCTTCCTTTCCCGAAATTCAGGAATCAATGGTAGTCGAGCAAGCCACGCCCGGCGCAATAACTGACTCTCGAATGGTGCTTCTCGTGGTCATGAGCGTTGGTCACTCGCTCGATCCGCGGTTGCGCGCCCGGATCCGCACAGCACTGGCAGAGCACGCCTCGCCCGCGCATATTCCTAGTGTAATTGTCGACATTCCCGAAATCCCAGTGACACACAGTGGCAAGCACTCCGAGCGTGCCGCCACCGAGGCGTTGAAAGGCAATGAAGCTGCGAACTTGAGCGCGCTCCGAAATCCCGAGAGTCTTAAAGAAATCGCGGCACGCGTCGCTGCATACGATGCGCGCGCCGCTGCACCTTCCTCGGTGCTCACGGTTAACGCGACGACATTGGAAAAAGAACTAACTCGAATTTGGGAGCGAGTTTTGGGCATTTCACCAATCGGCCTCCACGACAACTTTTTCAAAATCGGCGGGACATCGCTGCTCACAGCTCCACTATTTCAGCAGGTCGCGGTGCGTTTTGGCCGCCGGCTCCCGCTGTCGACCATCCTGCACGCCCCAACCATCTCGTCACTTGCTGCTCTCCTTCGCGACGATCGCGGGGAACGCTGGGACTTGCTGGAGTTGCTCAAACCTGGCGACACGCAGAGCCCGATATTCATCGCGCCCGGGCTGTTTGGGGAACCGCTCGGATTGCGGCCGTTGGCTCAGCATCTCGAAACGAATCACGCGATCTACGGTTTGCGTGCCTGCGGACTCATGGATGGCGAGCAACCACTCGACCGGGTCGAGGATATAGCCCAAATCCATTTAACCTCGATACGCGCTCTTCAATCCCGCGGGCCGTATTCGCTGCTAGGCTTTTCCCTCGGCGGCGCTGTGGTACTTGAGATTGCCAGAACCCTCGTAAATGCAGGTGAGCGGGTTGAGTTTCTTGGGTTGATCGACGCGCAATTGGACTGGGCCTGTCTCCTTCGGCGCGAGAGGATTGCTCAGGCTCTGCTGCTGCCGCTGAGATGGCCACGCGCGATAACTCTCGACCTTCCGCGAAACCTTCGCCGCTTCGTGAATGAGCGCCGAGGCCGCCATGCTGTTACTGGTCTTTGGCGTGATGAACATGCCCGACGGGTGACGGCAGCGGGTCCGCGAGCACAACACTGCTATCGCCCTCAATCGTTCCCTGGTGCTGTCGTGTACTTCAGGGCTTCCATTCAAGGTGCTTTTCAACACGATTCGACGGCCGTTTGGACGCGACTTGTCAGTGATTTGACGGTTCGTACCGCACCGGGCCATCACGAGGAGCTCATTCGCAGCCGCGTTCACGAGCTCGGCCGGATGTTGACGCTGAGCCTCAACGGAACTGCTCAAGTTGGTAACAAGCTGAAAGAGTGAAAGCGAAACTTCTCAACGTGATTGTTACGTCGTTACAACGGCTGCACTCACTGCGATGTAACACTCAGCGGTTCAACTAGGCGAAGTCACTCCTGACTAATCGCGTTGTGCTTGCTGTTGCTGGCCCTGTGGCGACTGAAAGAGCGAGAGATATTGACCGTACCCTTCTTCCTTCAGCTTCTCCACAGGAATAAAGCGCAAAGCCGCGGAGTTCACGCAGTAACGTTCGCGGGTTGGCGCGGGCCCGTCATCGAAGACGTGACCGAGGTGAGAGTCGCTCGTCTTTCCTCGAACCTCAGTTCGTTCCATTCCGTGGGATGTATCCCGCTTTTCCACAACGCTGTCAGGCGATATAGGCTTGGTGAAGCTCGGCCACCCCGTGCCGCTGTCGAATTTATCCAGTGAACTGAACAACGGTTCGCCCGTAATGATATCTACATAGATTCCTGGCTTATGGTTGTCCCAGTAAGCGTTGTGAAATGGAGTTTCTGTTCCGCATTCACGCGTGACGTGATACTGGTCTTTGGACAATTTGTTCCGCAGTTCAGCGTCGGCCGGCATTGGCTTAGTTGGATTCATTTTCTCAGCTTCCTTTTTTTGCCCCTGAGCATAAGCGAGTAAAATCGAGCCGACAATCACAACGATTGCGCCAAGCAGACCAAACCACAACGACTTACGCGACCCATGATGCGGGCGTATTAATTGTGTGCTTTCCATACCCTGAATCTTTCATCGATTCCCTTGGCCTTCTCTGACTCGCCCGAGAGTGCCAAGGAATCTACACGCGAGAGCATTCTCGAGCAAAAAGTGGAGGCGCCAGATCGAGCCTCTTTAATTGAATTCGCAAGTAAGGTGAAAACTGGTCGGGCAGAACCAGGCAATGGACGCCAAAAGAGCGAACCGTGAATTGGCCTGCTAATGTTGCGCCTCGTGAATGACATGCCGGATCGCATCGCTCTGCTCACCTTCTTCTCCGGAAAGACAGGCCCGAAGTTTCGATCCTACCAGGCCATTTTTCCGATCAATCGGGCCGGCCGGCTTCCGGGACGCGAATGTAGCGGCGCAACGCGACCAAGCCGATGGGTGCCACCGACGCCGCCAGAGCAAAGATAAGCCACATTGTTGCTGGATGACGTGGACCGTGCTCTGGAACGAATGCCGCCAGCAAAAATCCTCCAGTTCCAACGAGCAGTTTTCCAATGAGAAACGGAATGTACGATAACGCGCCATACGACGCCTCCTGCCCTCTTGGGGCAATCGCAGCGGCATACTCATAGACCCGCGGTGAATAGAACGCTTCGCCGATTGAGAAAATCGATATGTACAGCGCGATCATCACGTAGTACGGGTGAATGCTTCCTTGTACTCCCAGATAACCGCGCCCAATCCATTGCCCAATGAACCCTTCCGCCCATCCAAGAAACCAGGAGGTCGGCAAGGCCATGACAAAAACAGATGCCGCGCAAATCGCTCCGCCTACGATCACCATTCTGTACGCTGAATATTTCTGCGTCAGAGCGCCAATGATTGGCACGAGAAGGATGATAAGAATGTAATTGATGTTCGAGAGGTGACCGATGGGAGCGCCGTTGCCCAACTCGCGGATACCGAATTTTGGAAACACGTAGTCCATTTGAAGGAAAATCAGCTTCAGAAATCCGATCAAGAGAAGAAAAGCGAGGAGACGATAAAAACCGGATTGTCCGAGCAGCCGCTTAAACAGCACAACAGTGTCAACCGCGCTGTCGTGAAGCGTTAGCCAGACACGGTTCAAGAATGCGCCTGTCGCATGCCTCAGTGGCTCGGCGTTGAATCGAACGCCTTCGTCTGTTGCTTCAGCCCCCCTGCGCAAAAAGTAAATTGTCGGAAAAAGCACGATTTCGAAGCCGAGGCTTACGAGAAAGAGCGTGCGATAAGTCGTTATGTGCAATCCGAAGAGATTCAGATAACCATACTCGCCTAACGAGTGGCGCACGTAGTCGAAAATGCTTCCAGCAATCAGATAGCCGACGTTCATAACCATGTAGATCATCGAGAACGCGATGGAACGTTGTCGCACCGTCGAATAGCGGCGCGTGGCGGCGATCAGCACAGGTGTGCCTAACGCCTCGCCGATCACTAGTGGGAACAATCCGCCGGCCAGTGCCAGCCATGGTACAGTCGTGAACACCATAACAGCGCGCGCGATTGCACAAATAGTGACCCCGACGAAGAAAGTTCGGCGAAGGCCAAGCGCGTCGGTAACCGATCCGGCTAATAATGTGCACACGGTCATCGCCGGTGCCCAAACCCAACCGACCAACGCTCCTGCTCCTTGATCGCTGAACCCAAGGTCTGACGAAAGCCACAGGATCAGAGTCTTATTCGTGATCGAGTAGGCCGAGATGATGAATAGTTTGATCACGAACGTGAGCCACAGCTCACGTTGCGCTCCCCTGAGCACAGTGAATTTCGCGATAAACCCGCGCAGTCCCGCCGCCACAACCGGAGGGATCGACTCGTCTGGAAGAACTGCGTCTTTGACTACTTCGCCCACGCCGGTTGAACTTAAGCTGTCATTCCGAGCCAAGTCGAGAATGGAACGACTGGGAAGCCGCGACATTGACGGGAAGGCCGGAGGTTGAGCTAACGCAGTGAGCAAATCAAATCCCGCGCTGCAACCTTTTAGCTGCTAACAGGATCATTCGACTTCGCGGGTTTATCCTAAGTGAGTCATGCCAGTCGGCACGGACGACTCAAAAGGAACGATGTTTCAGCGACATCAATAATCACAACAGGTTGTCGATGTATGTGCGCCGGTCGAATGGCCCGAAATCTTCGAGCTGTTCGCCAGTGCCGACGAAACGCGTCGGAATTCCAAGTTCCTCCTGGATTGCGACGACGATGCCGCCTTTTCCGCTACCGTCGAGCTTGGTGACGATAACACCCGTCAATCCAACGGCCGCTTGAAATTCGCGTGCCTGGACGAGCGCGTTACCGCCAGTCGTCGCATCGACCACCAGCAGCGTTTCATGCGGCGCATCCGAATCATGTTTGGAAAGCGTGCGTTTCACCTTTTCAAGCTCGGCCATCAGATTCTTTTTCGTGTGCAGTCGGCCTGCCGTATCGCAAAGCAGAAAATCAGCCTGGCGTTTTGCGGCTGCCTGATACGCTTCATAACAAAGCGCCGCTGGGTCCGCATTGTATTGCCCCTTGATCATTTCGACGCCCAGCCTCGATGCCCAAATGCCTAGCTGCTCGATCGCCGCTGCGCGAAAAGTATCTGCTGCGGCCAGCAAGACAGTGTGCCGGTCTTTCTGTAGATAACGAGCCAGCTTCGCCGTCGATGTGGTCTTGCCAGTGCCGTTGACACCCAGGAGCAGGATCACATTTGGTTTGCCGATCAGGGGACGGATGGCAGCGGGGTTTGCAGGCAGAACCCGTGAAATTTCCTGGCGCACAATTTTCACAACGTCATTTATTCCCATTAACGACCAGGCCTCCCGTTCCTGGAGTGTTTTGATTATACGGGTAGTCATTGGCACGCCCAGGTCTGCGCGGATCAGCGACTCCTCGAGCTCGTCCCAGTCGATCGGTTTACCGGCAAAATGTTGAGCGAGCGATTGAAGAAATTTCATAGCGAAGCGGAAGCGTTGAAGCGTTAAACCGTTGAAGGGTTGAAGCGGATTGCGTCCATCCTGTCATGTTTAACGAAGCGAAACATCTCAGATTATGATTTCAGCGCGGCCGATAGAAACAATCAGAGATTCTTCGCTCAATCGGAATAACAACGCCGCGTGAAGCTTTCGCTTCAACGCTTAAGCAAATCACGAATCTCGTTTAGTCGCTGGTTCACGTGCGGGCCGGTCCAAATCTTTTCGTACCCGATCAAGAATACCGTTCACAAAACGCCCTGATTCGCCGCCACCAAAAGTTTTTGCCAACTCAATCGCTTCGTTAATGGAGACAACCGGCGGTATGTCGTTGCGGTAAAGCATCTCGTAAATCGCCAGGCGCAGGACGTTGCGGTCAACAGCCGAGATCCGTCGAAATTCATAATTCTCGCAGTAGCGGCAAATCCGTTCGTCAATTTCCGGCAGATGCTCGACCATTCCCTCGATAAGCGGTTGCGCAAACTCCCGAACCCTTCCTGTGGCGGGACAGAATTCCCAGAAGTCGTCGATCTTTTTCGGTCCTTCACCGCGCTGAAGGTCGCGCCAGAAATGATACTGAATCGCCGCTTCGCGTGCTCGCCGTCTTTTACCCATAAATTACTTCCCGCGAAGTTGCGACATCACCCTGGCGATTTCCACGGCGGCGCGCGCGGCCTCGGTGCCGCGATTAATTTTATTTCCGAGGCAGCGCTCATGCGCCTGACGTTCGGTGTCGAAGCTGAGCACTACGTTGATCACTGGCACGCCATGATCGAGCGCAATTCGCTGAAGCGCATCTGTGACGGAACGGCTTAGATTTTTTGCGTGGCTTGTTTCCCCGCGCAGGATCACGCCGCACGCAATGATCGCGCCGGCTTCGTTTTTCCTCGCTAACTCGCGGACGACCACAGGGATTTCGAACGCGCCGGGCACGCGGTGAATCGAGATTGCCGCGACGGGTGCGAGCTTGCGCAACTCTTCGGCAGCATGATCAACGAGACCCTGCACATATTGTGGATTGAATTGGCTGGCCACGATTTGGAACGTGCGTTTGCCCTTTTGAACTCGCAGACGGCGCGTCGCGTTGGTCGACATCTAAGAATGACCAATGACCAATGAGGAATGACGAATTAATGACAAAGCACGAATAACGGATGGTTCGTGGCGCGGCTTTTTGTCATTCGTCATCTGTGATTCCTTCGCCATTCGAGATTCAGACTTCATCATTCACAATAGATGTCCGAGCTTCGTCTTTTTGGTCTCGAGATATTTCGCGTTATGCGGATTGGGTTCACTGCGTATCGGCACCTGCTCCACCATCTCCAGGCCGTACCCTTCCAGTCCAACGACCTTCCTCGGGTTGTTAGTTAGAAAACGGAACTGACGCACCCCGAGGTCGAAAAGAATCTGCGCACCCAGACCGTAATCTCGCAAATCACTGGGATACCCAAGCCTGGCGTTTGCCTCGACTGTGTCGAGTCCTTCCTCCTGCAATTTGTAAGCGTGAATTTTTGCCGCCAGCCCGATGCCGCGTCCTTCCTGGCGCATGTAAACCAGAACACCGCTGCCTTCTTCCTGAATTTGCCGGAGCGCGGCGTGCAATTGATTTCCGCAGTCGCACCGGCGTGAACTGAAGACGTCGCCAGTGAGACATTGGCTATGGACACGCACAAGCGTCGGCTTGTTTTTGTCGATCTGCCCTTTGACCAGCGCAAGGTGATGCTGACCATCGAGTGTCGAGCGGTACAGATGTAAATCGAACTCGCCATAGTCAGTCGGCATTTTTACGATTTGCTCCAACTCTATGAGTTTTTCGCGAAGGCGCCGGTGTGCGATCAAACTTTGAATCGTGCAAATGCGCAGGCCATGTCTCTTGCGGAATTCCATCAACTCTGGCAATCGCGCCATGGTGCCGTCATCGTGCAAGATTTCACAGAGCACGCCTGCCGGTTGTAGACCTGCCATTCCAGCCAGATCGACAGCAGCCTCGGTGTGGCCTGCGCGTCGCAACACGCCGCCATCCTTCGCCCGTAACGGAAAGACGTGCCCTGGCTGGTTAAGGTCTTCGGGAGACGATTTCGGATTCGCGATTGCCAGAATAGTAGTGGCCCGATCGTAAGCGCTGATCCCCGTCGTCACACCTCGCGCGGCGTCCACCGAAACGGTGAAATCTGTCTTATGTTTTTCGCGGTTCCGTACAACCATGCGCTGCAAGCCGAGTTGCTCCGCGCGCTCATTGGAAATAGGTGCGCAAATCAGTCCGCGGCCGTGCGTAGCCATGAAGTTAATCGCTTCAGGAGTGACTTTTTCGGCGGCCATCACCAGATCGCCTTCATTCTCGCGGTCGGCATCGTCCGTCACAATCACGATGCGCCCCTTGGCGATATCGCTTACCACATCATCAATAGCATCAAATTGAAATGTCTGTTCCGTGTTGGCGATCATGGGATCAAATACCATTACGTCCCCAGCCCTTCTCAGCAACTCTTACTCTCTTAGTGATGGTAGTTGAGGGCGTAAAGCATTGGACCGTGGGAGCGTACAACTCGTACGAAGGGGGTCGAATTCCGTACCGCTTAAAAGTTTCAACGCTTAACCGGACTCATTTCGCACTACTCGCCACAATTGCCTGCGGCCGATACATGTCATGATTGCTGCCTTGAAACTCGGCTTTTAAATTTACTTTGAACTGCGCGAGATCCACCAGGTCCCAGCGTGTAAACCTCCATGAACCGTTTTTCTCCCGTGGCTCGTGTTCGAACCCAACGATTAAGTGCACAGCATCGTCGTGCACCTTGTTCGTGTCGATCTTTGGCTCGAAATAAAAGGCCCGGAAACTGCTGTCGCGACTTCCGGAAAGATAGAGCTTCGGATCGAGATAAAATACGCGTTTGCTAGCCAGATCGGCAATGCGCAGATACGCGGGAAATCGCAATATAATCCGGGCATTGCATTCAGCAGTTGGCGCAGGCTGTCTTCGAAGTGACTACTGATTTCATTGATGCGGGCAACGTTTTGAATCGCACTATCAGACCGGTTGAATCGCTTGAGCGTCTCATTGCACGCGGCGCTGATCTGCTTGATCACGTGCTGATCGGTTTCATCGCCGGGATTCACCGGCAAAACGCGCTTGCCGGTCGTGTCGAAAATCACTTCAGCAAATGGAATCCCGCGCAACTGTCGATGTTCGTCGAGCAACCAGCGTACTAATTGACCAAGCGGGGCGTCGGCTTGAGCTGTAGCCAGTGCCGGTGATTCCGGCAGATCAGCTGAAACGAGAAACGCAATAATAACACACAGGGCGAATACCCGAAGCATTCGCCGATTCAAAATCCGCATTCGCAAATGGACAAGACGAAACCAACGAGCATTCTTTGATCGCGCTTTTGACATCCTGATTCCATCGTGACTACTGTGACTACACGACCGCGACTCTCCGGGAAGCCAAAGCTAAACTCTCCGAGATGGTGAAACGTGCCAGTCGCGGGGAGGAGGTCGTGATCACCGTGTATGGGAAGGAAACAGCCAAGCTTGTTAGCGTGCCCAAGCGCCGCAAGCGATCGGACAAGAAAAAATGGCTTAAAGAACTCGACAGGCTGCGCCGAGAATTGAACCGGTCGATACGGTAAAAGTGCTCAGGAAATACAGGACGAAGGTCGCGCAGATCGCTTCTAGCTAATGGCATTCTGGGATACGTCTGCCTTAGTGAAGCTTTATGTGCGTGAGCGTGACTCTGACTATTTCCGGGAATTGATGCGGGCTTCTGCTGACACCGCGGTTATTTCACAACTTAGTGTTGCGGAAATGCATCGTGCTTTGTGGGCCAAAGAGGTCGCGCGTGCAATTCCCGAACACCGGGCCGGGACGACTTATCAACGATTTCGAAGCAACCTCGAACGCGCAAACTTCGAAGTTGTCCCATTCGGCCCCGACGTTGAGCGTGAGTTCGATCGGATTATCCGAATTTGTCACCGAGCGAAGGCTGTCGTCGCGATTCACACATTTGATTGCTTGCTCCTGGCCTCGGCGCTAGTAGCCAGAACGCCGGAGCTAATAAGCACCGATTCACGGATGCGTAATGCTGCGTCGGTATTGGGACTGGCCGTTCTACCCGAATAAATCTCCGTGAACAAATCAGATAAGATTTTCGTAGCCGGTCATCGCGGTATGGTTGGCAGCGCGCTCATTCGCAGGCTTAAATCGGAGGGTTTCGCAGATTTGATCGTCCGGGACAGATCAGAGCTCGATCTGAGAGAGGAATTTGCGGTCACGAAATTTTTCACCGAGGAAAAGCCGACGGTGGTCATTCTCGCGGCGGCAAAAGTCGGCGGCATCAAAGCAAACAACGATTTTCCGGTCGAATTTCTTCTCGATAACTTGCGGATACAGAACAATGTCATTCACGCGGCATATGCGAATGGCGCGCGGAAACTTCTCTTTCTAGGCAGTTCGTGCATTTACCCGAAGTTTGCCTCGCAACCCATCCCGGAAACCGCATTGTTGAGCGGCCTGCTTGAACCAACCAATGAAGCATATGCGGTTGCGAAGATTACCGGGATTAAGCTTTGTCAGGCCTATGCTCGGGAATACGGTGCGAATTTCATTTCTGCGATGCCCACGAATCTTTACGGGCCCCACGACAATTTCGATCTGGAAACATCACACGTTGTGGCTGCGCTCTTGCGTAAAGCGCATGAGGCGAAAACGCGCAAAGATCGGGAGCTAATTGTGTGGGGTTCCGGCAAGCCGCGGCGTGAATTTTTGCATGTAGACGATCTTGCCTCAGCCTGCCTGTTGTTGTTGGAGAAATATGATTCCAGCGAAGTCATCAACATTGGATGCGGCGAGGACATATCGATTCGTGAACTCGCTCAATTAATCTGCGACGTCGTTGGATTCGATGGCGAGCTTGTTTGGGACCCAACCAAGCCCGATGGAGTGCCGCGAAAGCTCTTGGACGTCACCAAGGTGAGCGCTCTTGGCTGGAGGCCGTCCATCCCATTGCGGCAAGGTATCGTGCAAACGTACAATTGGTTTTTAAAGAATGTAGCGCGCTCAACTCCTGCATAAAATGTGGCAATCGACGACACTTCAGTAATTGACTCGTGTCGGTCGACGATGCCAACAACGTCAACCTTGTAATTTCCGATCAGTTGGATTGGTCAGCGACAAAAGAACGTCTGCTTTTGCTCCAGGAAAAGCTCAACACCTGCTGCAAATACGTTGAGAATCGACAGCTATACGATGAATATCCTCGAACGCGGGATCGACGTACGATGATTAATATCGTGTTTTTCCATAGGCCTGTAGCAGAAGGCGAACAGTTTCTACAAAGGGTAACTTCGGTCCTTGAGCAGGAGGGATTTTCATTGTGTTGGAGTGTTAATCAAGACGAGGGCGATCGATGATGAGAAAGCTACGCATCGGAGTTGTTGGGGTTGGCCATATCGGCAGCAACCATGCGCGGCTTTATGCCGAGATTCCATCTGCCGAGTTCACTGCGGTATATGATGTGGATCCCTTCAGGAGCCGTACCATCGGCGGAAAATTCGGTGCGACACCTGCCAAATCACTAGACGAGTTCATGGAAATGGTGGATGCCGCATCCGTAGCAACGCCAACCAGCACGCATTACGCAACAGCACGCTCTCTCCTGACAAAAGGTAAACATGTGCTCGTCGAAAAGCCGATCACCGACAATACGTCACATGCCACCGAGCTGGCAGACTTGGCCGCGCGCAGCGGTCTTATTTTACAAGTGGGTCACGTGGAACGGTTCAATCCGGTTTTAGGC
>QHOR01000008.1:18298-24805 GCA_003219395.1 Verrucomicrobiota bacterium
TTTAATGATCCACGATCTGGAAGTTATTTTGCATTTTGTGCGCTCGCCACTGTGGAGCATCGATGCGGTCGGCGTGCCGGTCCTTAGCCGGAGCGAAGACATCGCCAACGCTCGACTCCATTTTGAAGATGGTTGCGTGGCAAACGTTACCTCTAGCCGGATCAGTCCCGAGCGTCTTCGCAAGATTCGTATTTTTCAAGAAGACGCCTATCTCTCGCTCGATTATCAAAATCAAAGTGGCGAAATCTATCGGAGGGTGGGGGGACGTATCACACGCGACAGAGCCGATATTGAACGCGAGGAACCGCTGAAGCTTCAGCTGGTTTCGTTCATCGAATGTGCCAGCACAGGCCGCGAGCCGCGTGTATCGGGTTCTCAAGCGACGGCAGCCCTAAAGTTGGCGGTCGAAATAACAAAGCGAATCGCGCCCAGTGGGTAGACGACCAGCCTGTCTCGCTGAGAATCGACAGCGGAGCACGCCTGCTTGCCACGACAGGCACAGAAGCCTGTCTTCCGTCATGACTATCTATTTCGTCGCCGGTGAAGCGAGCGCTGACAATCACGGCGCTGCGTTGATGCGTTGCCTGCGTGAGTTAGACAGCCAACTCGAATTTGTCGGGCGCGGTGGCCCGCAAATGCAAGCGATTGCTGGTGAGCAATTCAAAAATTGGATCGGGGAGGCAGCAGTCCTGGGTCTATGGGAAGTGATCAGGAAGTACGGTTATTTCCGCGAACAGTTTCACAACACGCTCCGCGAAATTCGGGAGAATAAACCTGACGCAGTAGTCCTGATCGACTATCCAGGTTTCAATCTGCGCCTCGCCCGTGCATTGAGACAGCAAGCGCCTCGACAAAAAATCATTTACTACATTAGCCCTCAGGTGTGGGCGTGGGATCGCGGGCGCATCAAAAGAATGGCGCAGTTCATTGACGTGGTGCTCTGCATTTTTCCCTTTGAAGCCGACCTCTACAACAAGGCTGGTTTGCGCGCAGCTTTTGTCGGTCATCCCATGATCGAACGATTGCAGGGCAGGGAAATCCATACGGAGCGCGATCAAAATGTGATCGGACTTTTTCCCGGTAGTCGCTCCCGCGAAGTGCGGAAGATTTTTCCGGTGATGCTGGAAACGGCCCGTGGACTTAAGAATTACAACCCAAAACTGCGTTTTGAAGTGGCAGCTGCATCCAAGCAACTGGCTCGCGAAATGACCGCATCCGGCGGCAAACTGGATCAATCCCAGGGTGAGAAGGCAATTCAAATTAAGGTCGGTGAAACAGCTGAACTCATGCAGCGCGCATGGGCCGGGATCGTCGCTTCAGGAAGCGCCACGTTGGAAGCGGCTTATTTTCGGTTGCCGTTTGTGCTGGTTTATAAGGTCGCATGGCCGACTTACGTGGCAGCGCGACTCGTAGTGAGCGTGAAATACCTTGGTATGCCTAACCTGCTAGCAGACAAACAAGTGGTCCCTGAGTTCATTCAGCACCGCGCAAAATCAAACGCTCTCGTGAAAGCCATGCAGCGGTTAATTGAGAATGCAAACGCGCGTCAGGAGATGATTTCTCAGTTTAATGAAATCATCGCGCAGTTGGGCGAAATGGGGGCCAGCGAAAAAGCCGCGCGAGCAATTATTGAAGAGATAGGAAGTACATCTTAAGTAATCAGGCGATGAAAATCTGGGATATTTCACGAACGCTTTCGAACGATCTTGCGGAATGGCCGGGTGATGAGCCTTGTCGCTTTCGAATGACAAGAGAGAAAGCGAAAGGCGCAAGCGTTAATCTGGGTGCGATTAGCATGAGCGTGCACAACGGCACGCACGCCGACGCCCGCTTTCATTTTGATACGGAGGGAGAGTCGATTGAAAATGTGCCGGTCGAAACTTATCTGGGCCGCGCGACCGTGGTCGATCTTGGGCAAGCGTTCTTGGACTGGAACGAGAAACACCTGATCACAATCGAAGACCTTCGGCCGTCAGCGGAAGCAATAGCAGCAACTTCCCGGCTTCTTGTCAAAACGGGTCGATGGAGCGATTCGACAGTCTTTCCGAGCCAAATTCCTGTGATCGCTGCTGATGTCCCGGCGTGGCTTCAGAAAAACGGCGTCAAATTGCTCGGGTTGGATTTGCCGTCCGTGGATGAAGTCGATTCGAAATCGTTGCAGAACCATCACGCGTTGGCCCGAGCCGGCATTGCCATCGTTGAGTCGCTCGACCTGACTGACGTCGCCTCGGGCATTTATCAGCTCGCAGCATTGCCGCTAAAGATCGCCGGTGGCGATGGCGCGCCGATGCGCGCGGTTCTCTGGCGCGAGTGAACGAACTCAAATAGAAGGAAACAAAGTTAACGAAAGCTGATTCTCGCGGTTCCTCGAAACTCTTCGTTTTGCTTCGTTATCTTCTGTAACACCTGAGCTAATTTTTGTTTGTGATTCAGGCCAGTCGCGTGCAGACGATTTTATCCAGCAACAGGACCCTTTCGGCTGTTGCTGTTTTTACCTTCGTTTTGTTTCTCATCGGGAATTTGCCGTGGCAGCTCGACGACTATGACCAGGCGAAGCAAGCCTATACTTCCTTTGAGATGATCAAGGAAGGTCGTTGGTTCTATCAGCAGACGCCCCATGAACGTGTGGCTACAAAGCCGCCATTGGTAGGATGGATTTCAGCTGGGCTCTTTGCAATCACCCGGTCATGGGAGGTGTCCTGGCGGCTGCCATCGTTCCTTGCTGCCATTGCGCTGGCGTTCTTGCTGCTTCGCACTGCCAGCTCTGCCTATGGAGCAATTGCCGGTCTCGTTGCGCTCAGTGCCTTTGGATTAAATCTGCTGAGTCCGCGATTGGCGACACTCGTGCGTACGGATATGCCGCTGGCATTTGTAATTTTCCTCATCGGCGTGCTGACATGGCGAAAAATTAAAAAGCAGCAAGAATGGAAACTGCCAGACCGAGTTTACCTCTTCGCGTTGCTAACCATCGCAATGCTGATCAAAGGTCCGATTGTCTATGCCTTCTTACTTCCTGGCATTGGAGCGTTTGAGTGGTGGCACAGGCAATACATCGCCAGGGATTGTAGCCACGGCGCCTGGGTTGGCTGGTGGCCATGGCTCGCTTCGCTAGCTGTCTTTTTGTTATGGGTGGTCGGCGGCATCTTGTTACAGCGGGGTTTCTTTGATGAAGTGGTTATGCGCGAATTTTTAGGACGTTTCGGCGAAACCATACATCGTCCGCAGCCGCTCTATTTTTATTTGCCGCATCTGGTTCACAAATTTGCTCCATGGAGCGTCCTGCTAATCGCGATTGCGATTTTCGCTCTGGCGTCGCGCCGATGGAAAATCGGTACCGCATTTCGCGAAATGTCGCCGGATACTTTCTGGCTGCTTTGCTGGAGCCTCGGCGGGTTAGTGGTGATGTCACTGATCCCATCCAAGCGCGTCGATAGAATCTTTCCGGTTATCCCGCCGCTTTGTTTACTGCTGGCGGCGCAGGTCGGTAGGGACGGTGCAGCGCGACGTCACTACCTTTGGCTCGCAGCAGCGCTACTTGCATCAATCTTCTTTGCCGGCGGTTACACAATTTGGAAGGTAGCTACTGGTTATCGGGATCAGCGTGACGCGCTGGCTATTTTTGGACGCGACATTCGTCGCGAAACGGAGAGACGTCACTGGCGCTATGAAGTCGTTTCTGCCAAAGACGAGGGCTTACTTCTTTACTTGCGGAAAACACACTACATCGAGCCGGATTACGCGGTCGCGGAATGGAACGGCGGAAACCTTAACGCACTTGTGGTCTCGGCAGAAAAAGCTACCCGCCTCATGCCTCAGCTCCGAGGAGCTAATGTCTCTCGACTGAAATCGATGGAACGAACAAAAGAGCAGAGCACGGCCTACGTTTTTGTTACGCGCTGAGGGCAAGGCGATCCTACGTGCCGTTTTAAGAGTGCTGTTCGTGGCTGTGCTGACACCAGTCATTGCTTCAATGACGCGCCGTTATTGCTGAATGAGATTGACTTTCCTCCTGCGGGCGAACAAAAATGCGGTATGAACGCACGATTCATTACTCTCGTACTCGCGCTCCTGTGCGTACTGCCCATTGTAGCTGAGGCTGGGCAGACGACTGAGAGCGTAGAGGTGTCCAAAGGTCCAACACCATTCATCGGTTTCGCCCACACCACTGTCAGTGATGTTGCTGGCTTCAACTCTGCCCAATTCCAGATTTGGCCAAAGACAGGGTCGGCCACGCGACCGATCAAGATCCGCTATGCGCGAACTTATTTGGAAGCGCGAGGTTATTTCGATTCTCAAAATGGCAACCTCACCATCCCGGTCTTCGGCCTGTATGCGGGTCGCGCCAACCGCGTCTCGATCACCTTGGGGTTCAATAGCCGGGCTCACCGGGCCAAAAGATTTAACGTCATCATCACCACGCCTCAGTATGACGGAGGCACTTACTCCAATCCGACGATCATTCAGCCGCGGTTAGCGGGCACGACTCTGAGCTATGACTTTATCCTCCTGAAGAACTTCGCGGATCCGAATACGCCGATTATTATCGACACTGACGCCGAAATCCGATGGGTCGGCACGGCAGGAGTAGCGGCTCAGAACTGCATGCTTTTCGACAATGCATTTTATGTTACCTCCGGTACCTCGCTTCTTCGCACTGAGTTCGATGGCGTAACAACACCTGTAGCCGACTACAGTGGGATTGGTGTCACCGGCTTCCATCACAATATTGACCCGGGTCGCGACGGAATGATCCTCGACGTCGATACGGTCGACCAAACTGAGAGCGTGAATTTGGAGGTCGACGCCGCCGGCAATGTGCTCCGGACCTGGAAACTGGCGGAGATCATTAGCGCCGCGATGATTGCCGGCGGGGACGATCCAAGCCTGTTCGTCTATCCCGCGCCTACCGATTGGTTCCACAACAACACCACCACCTACCGCAGCGCAGATAACTCACTCATCGTTTCCAGTCGAGAAAACTTTGTTATCGCGATTGATTACGACTCCGGAAACATCAAGTGGATTCTGGGCGATCCGACAAAGCACTGGTATGAGTTCCAGTCGCTGCGTCAATTCTCGCTAAGTCTCGCTCCGGGCACATTACCGCCGATCGGCCAGCATTCTCTGTCCATGCCTGGCGATCAATTACTGCTCTTCGATGATGGAGCCGGCAGCAATTTCCAGCAACCGCCAGGCGAAACACGCAGCTACAGCGCGCCGCGTAAGTATCACATCGACCTCACCGCTTCAGAGGCGACTGAGACCTGGCATTATTATCCTGATCCCAGTGTTTATAGCCCATTCTGCAGCAGCGTTTACGAGGATGCACCGAACAACTATCTTATCGATTATACCCTGGGAGGACCTTATATCTACACCGGTCTTGTTGGTCTCGATGCCCTCGGTAATGTGGCTTTCAACTATCAATACGACGAACAGGCTTTTTGTGGAACGGCTTGGAACGCGATTCAGATTCATTGGGAGAACGTGAATCTCGAGTAACCCGCATCCCGGATACGGAAATGTCCGGCTAGCAATTTGGTCGACAAGGCGCGACCACAGCGTAGCCGCCATATTGTCACCAGGCGTAGCGCTTGCCAGCGTTCCGCCAGTGAAGCTGCGCGACTGTTGAGAACACAGTAATCGGCACCGACAATGACGCGCAACGCCAAAGAGCGATGGCTGAAGCGATTTGTTAGAAGGGCAAAGCAATTTGACTCTTGCCGCGTCGCGATATCTTCTCCGCTTAAATCATCACATCTTAAATATGACGCACATCATCCAATCCTCACGTCTTTCTTCGGTTCTCCTTTCCGTTTTGTTCGCGCTTCCCTTCTTCGCGGAGTCTCTCCTGCCGGGCAGCCTATCGGCGGCGGAGGAGAAAAAAATAGAGTTCCCCTCGGCCAGCCAGCACTCGGTGATTAAACAGCGTGTCGGCTTAACCGATGTCGAGGTGGACTATTCGCGCCCCAATAAGAACGGCCGCGATATCTTCGGCGGTCTGGTGCCTTACGGGAAGCTCTGGGCCACTGGCGCCAACGCGGTCACGAAAATTAAATTTAGCAAAGCGGTAACGCTCGGCGGCAAGGAGATCCCTGCCGGTGAGTACGCCCTCTTCACGATTCCGACAGCGGACGAATGGACCATCATCATTTCGAAGGACGCGAAGGTACAAAGCGCGGCCGATTATAAGCAAGAGAACGATGCCGCACGTCTCACGGCAAAGCCGGAAGCCCTTCCCATCACAATCGAGACGTTCACCATCGGGCTCGCTGATGTGAAAGGCGCTTCGGCAACGCTGAATTTCCTTTGGGATAAAACGCGTGTGCCGGTGAAGTTGACCACGGACGATGTCGAGCAGGTGAGCAAGGAACTCGACGCAGCAGCTAGCGCGGCCATTCCGCTCGACCCGCGCACCGCCTATCAAGCCGCGGCTTTTTACTACGATAACAGCAAGGACATGAACCAGGCGGCCAAGTGGATCGATCAGGCGCTGCAGAAGAACCC
>QHOR01000008.1:24818-27538 GCA_003219395.1 Verrucomicrobiota bacterium
AGGCGAAGCTTGGCAACAAGAAAGAAGCCGCCGCGTCGGCGCAAAAAGCGATCGAGATCCTGAAGAAAGACAAAGCGCCAGACGAGTCCGCGGTCAGGAACGCGCAACAGATCATCGACAGCTCGAAGTGAGAATCAAGTTCAACATTGCCAGTCCCACCTGTGTCCATCTCTCCGCGGCTTTCACAGAAAGTCTGAAATAACGCTCCTGTAGCCACGGTCCTGCGGGCCGTCCTACGTGTGAAGATTGCGCTAGAACGGCCTTGGCCACCGGGCCGATGGCTAACAACGCATACTAAATCAAACCGTTGTTTGCTTTGTTACTAGTCCACGTTGACGACCACTTTTCCTCGAGCGTGGCCTTGTTCCAGATATTCGATAGCCTGTGGGAGCTCGCTTAACTTGTAAGTTCTGTCGATGACCGGTGTGACCTTGCCAGACTGCATGAGATCGGCCAGCGCAGTCAGGTCTTTTTGGTTCAGTTCAGCCAGCATCATTCCCATTTTTTGACTTACGAATTTTGATAAGAACATCGCCTTGACCGCATGAGTGAGCCCCGGGCCGAGCCATCGGCCCTCATTCACTCCTCCTCCTCCAATCAAGACGTATTTACCGTCAGGATTCAAAACGCGCCTGCATTCCGATAATGAATGGTTTGCAACGTTATCCAGAATGACGTCGTAACGCTGTTCGCTCTTGGTGAAATCCTCCTTTGTGTAATCAATCACGTGATCGGCGCCGAGCGTTCGAACCATGTCCAGATTTCTCGTGCTGCATACACCAGTCACGTCTGCGCCCATCGACCTTGCAATCTGCACCGCGAACGTGCCTACGCCTCCGGACGCACCGATGATCAAGACTTTCTGGCCAGGCTGAACCTTTCCTTTATCGCGAAGTCCCTGTAATGCGGTGATTCCGGCGATCGGGACCGAAGCGGCTTGGTCGAAGGTAACGTTTGCCGGTTTCATCGCCACTGCTCGAGCCTCCCGGACGCAGACATATTCACCGAAAGCCCCCGTTCGACCTCCGAATACCTCGTCACCCGGCTTAAATTTCGTAACGTTCTTGCCGACGGCTTCTACCGTGCCGGAAAAATCAACGCCGAGTCGTGTGTCCTTTGGCTTGCGCAGGCCGACTCCCATTGCGCGCATGAAATAGGGCGTACCCTCGATGAAGTGCCAGTCCAGCGGATTAACCGAAGCCGCATGAACTTTTATCAGCAGTTGATCGTCCGCCGGAGTTGGTTTTTCGATCTCCTGGAACTTAAGATTAGACACACCATAGTCACAGTACACAATAGCTTTCATGGGATTGGTTGGAGCAGCGGAGTGGAGCTGGCAATCGTTAGTCGATGTCCAATAGGCGATCTCAAACCAAGCTATCAACGCGATTAGAATTACAGCTACAGTCCACTTTAGGATGCGCTTCCATCGCTGAGGCTTAATCTTTGCTTTGTCGTTCATATTCTATGGCTTTGCTATTTGAATCGCGTCATTAGATAGACCCGGTTAGTTGGCTGGGATTAATTCGAGCTGTCGCATCATTGAGAGCTGATCAAACGCGGACCACTCCTCCTTAATTTTGCCATCGATGATTCGCCAGATGGTAATCCCAGCAACTTCCGCTTTTTTGCCTGTTGCCGGAAGGCCGTTACCTGTCCCAGTGTTGGTGCCGCGCGCAATCCAATAGATCGTGACTAAGTCGTCTTCTGCCATCAATTTTTCAGGCACAATCACAAGGTCCGGAAATGCAGCGTGCCAATCTTTCAGTGCTCTCTGGTCTTCCTCTAAGCTGGCGTTGGAATGAACGCCGTGATTAACGAAATCCTTCGCGTAAAGTTGTTCGGCGAGTTCGAATCTTCCGCGGCTGAGGATCTCTTCAAACGCGCGTTTCGCAATCACTTTGTTCTGTTGCTGCAAAGTCGAGCCGAAGAGCTGACCGGCAATCAGTAACGGGGCCAGGTAAACTCCTGTTGCGATTCGGGGTGGTTTCTTGATTGGGTTCATGCCGGTTTCTGTTCGTGCTAGTTCACATTAATTAGTAACTTCCCTCGAGCATGTCCTTCATTGAGATACCGAAGAGCTTCAGGAGCTTCGCTTAACTTGTAGGTCCGCTCGATGACTGGCTTGAGCTTTCCCATCTGGACGAGATCAGCCAATATCACGAGATCTTGTTTACTTATCTTGGTTATGTACTGAGGGAACTTTTGCTCGATGAACCATGACAATCCACGCGCTGCAAAAATATTACCAGCGATGCGTCCGATGGCTTGGCTTTCTTTCACTCCGGCTCCGCCCATGCCGGCCAAAACGCAGATGCCCTTAGGATTTAACACTTGACGGCGTTCGGCGAGGGAATGGTTGCAAACATTATCGAAGATCACGTCGTAACGCAGGTCGCTCTTGGTGAAATTCTCTTTTGTGTAATCGATCACGTGATCAGCGCCAATCGATTGTACAAGATCGACATTCCGCGTGCTGCAAACAGCCGTGACCTCTGCGCCAAAAGATTTGGCGATTTGCACGGCAAAGCTTCCTACACCGCCGGTCGCGCCGTTGATCAACACCTTCTGCCCGCCCTGAATCTTTCCTTGGCGCAGGCCCTGTAGCGCAGTAAGTCCGGCCAAAGGGAGAGCGGCGGCCTGCTCAAATGAGACGTTCGGGGGCTTTGCGGCCAATGCTCGCTCGGAAGTACATGCATACTCGGCCAGAGCGCCGCGAG
>QHOR01000008.1:27574-28002 GCA_003219395.1 Verrucomicrobiota bacterium
GGCTTCCACCCGGCCGGCGACGTCCTGCCCAAGCCGCGTGTCTCTTGGTTTGCGCAACCCGAAGATCAAGCGAGAAAGCCACGTGTCGCGAATCACGTATGAATCAAACGCGTTGAGTGAAGCCGACCGAACTTTGATCAAGACCTGGTTATCCTTCGGGACCGGCTTTTCAACTTCATCGAGCTTGACGACGTCCGGCGAGCCGTATTCGCAGTAACGAATAGCTTTCATGGGATCAGCTAGAGCAACTGCATTGCGATTACAGTCATTCGTCGATGTCCAGTAGGCGGTGGAACCGAAGAGGATCAATGCGAGTAGAATGATGATCGCCGTCCATTTCGATATGCGCTTTAGCTTCATCGAGTTAAAGAAACACCGGTAGGCGCAGCGAAACGGATTTCCTCGCGCTCTCGGCCATATGATCCGCT
>QHOR01000228.1:0-7510 GCA_003219395.1 Verrucomicrobiota bacterium
ATCTGGAGCCAGCATTCAGCAACCGCGGGACGATTGTCTATAGGACTTTAGTCGTACTTCGAAACCCGCATCCTCAATAGGTGGCGCGCTGCGAACGGGGTCTGCCGTCTGCGGGAGCGCTTCACCTATTGTTTCTTCAGTCTCCGGTGGACCATCAATAAAAGCAGGAACTGCGCGTTCAAGCGGGTGGTCATTCAACCGAGCAATATTATTTATTTCGGGAGGATCTGAACTGAGGCCATTGGACGTTTCTGTGCTTGGGCTGTCGAGAACTGCCCGTGCTCGAATTGGCTTTCTGGGCCGATAATCCCACTGCGGTGAGGTTATCGGCTCGTTCTCCTCGATGACGGCGCTGGGTGGTGTTTCGTTGAGCTCGTTGTTGTTGGGAAAAATAGCCACGGTTACGTCGAGGTAGACCAGGATGCCGGCAATGCCAAGCACTGCGACGATGGCCAACAACCACAACTTATTTCCAAGGAGGAAGCTTCCACACAAACCAGCAACAAGACCAATCGCGACAAATGCAATAATCCATGGAGCAACCCGTTTCCGCGTCAGCAATTCGTTGCTATGTTTTGAAAACGAGATTTTCATCTCACGAAAGTGAGGGCGAGCCTGATGGCAGTCAGGAGTTCTTCGTCGTCAAAAGGTTTGGTCAGAAAGGCAGAAGCGCCTGCGTTCAGAGCTGTGGAACGAACGAGCGGATCGTCCTTTCCTGTAAAGATGATGACGCGCGTCGAAGGCGAAATTTTGGCAAGCCGCGATTGGACTTCCAAACCGCTCATAAGGGGCATGCAAACATCGATCAACGCAACCGTCGGGCGATGAGTCTGCGCGTAGTGCAGGAACTCGCCCGGATCGTCAAATGTTTTTGCGTCCAGATCAGCCGACGAGAAAAGACGGGCCAATCCTTTCAGCACCGAGGGGTCATCGTCGAGCAGGCAAACAACAGAGGAGGCAGTGGTAGTTCGCAAGGCCTAAGATTACAGCAGCCTTCCTGACTAAAGCTATGAGACCTTAGTCTTAGACGACAGTCACTGGTGCTAGGGACGCTTTTTCCGTCAACCTCACCAGCTCCGCAACAGAAGTAACGTTCAGCTTCCGCATCGCGCGGCCGCGATGAACTTTTATTGTCTTTTCGGCGGTGCCAAGTTCTCCGGCGATCTGTTTGTTCAACATGCCGGTAACGACCAGCTGCATGACTTCGAGCTCGCGAGGCGTTAACAGCCCCAGACGGCTCCGAGCTTCATTCTCGCCTAGACTGCGCTGCCGCTGTCCGGCTGACCGAATCAAGGCACGCTCGACACATCCAAGCAACTCATCATCGCGAAAGGGCTTTGGAAGAAAATCGACCGCACCGGCCTTCATCGCCTGAGCACACATCGAGATGTCTCCATGACCGGTAATAAAAATGAGCTGTTCTTCCCGACGTCGCTGAATCAAAGCTTCCTGCAGATCCATGCCGTTTAAGCCAGGCATCCGCACATCGACAATCACGCATGCGGGTCCAGCGTGTTGCTCGCGTTGCAGAAAATCGGATGCCGATTCAAAAACTTCATTCTTGTACCCGGCCGAGCGAAGCAGCCGGGTGAGACCTTTTCGCACCGATGCGTCATCGTCGATTACGAAGACCAGGCTGCTTGGAGGGGTCATCATACGGATGAAGTTTCGGCGCATGCCGGAAGAGTAAACTGAAACCGCGCGCCACTGCCATCTGCATTTTCGGCCGCGATTGTACCGCCGTGTGATTCAACGATTGAACGCACAATCGAGAGGCCCATTCCCAATCCGTTGGCCTTTGTAGTGAAGAATTGTTCAAAAAGTCGCCCCTGCACTTCCTGGGAAATACCGACCCCGTAATCGCGCACGCTAGTGCGGATTGTGCCGTCAACATTCCGTTCCGTCGCAATCACCATCTTGCGATGGGTTACTGGCGTGTCGTGCATGGCATCGAACGCATTGAGAATGAGATTAAGCAGGACCTGTTGCACTTGAACCGGATCGCCTTCAACCATCGGCAAATCTGGGTCCAGAAAAGTACCTAACTCGCAGGAGTGAAGCATGGCACTCGCTTTTACCATGCGCACCACCCTGATTACAATATCGTTTAGATTAATTGGCCGGCGGGCTGAGACGTCTTTTTTCATCATGCCTTGGATGCCGCGAATCACGTCGCCGGCGCGACGCCCATCAGCGGCGATGTCACCCAGCAAATCGTGAAGCTCGCGAAGATCGACTTTGCCGCGATTAATAAAGCGCTGTCCAGCTGCGGCGTTGCTCGTTATACCCGAGAGCGGCTGATTCAATTCGTGCGCAATCGAAGCCGTCAATTCACCCATCGCTGCCACTCGGCTGAGGTGGCTTAGCTCTTCCCGATTTTGCTGGGTCTGGAGTTCCGCCTCTTTCCGATCAGTGATGTCGAAGACTACGCCGGTCATCCAGAGCGGCTTTCCAGCCTCATCGTAGTAACCGTGGCCACGCGCATCGACCCAGCGAACCGTGCCATTCGGTCTCTGTGTCCGGAATTCAATTTGATATGGTAGCCGTAACTCTAGTGCATGACGCCAGGTCTGCTTTACTCGCTCTGCGTCATCTGGATGCAAGGCTGTGTAAAATGTGTCGATTGTTATTTCTGCGTCGGCCGGGATGCCGAACATCTCCCGGGTTGCGCCGTCCCAAGTCAGTGTCTTTGCTACTTCGTCCCAATGCCAGACGCCCAAATGCGACCCTTCCGCGGCCAGGCGGAACAGGTCTTGCGCCTCTTTCTGTGGCGTTACATCTATGGAAACACCAATGAGCCGAGTGCTCGTGCCGTCTTTCGCCGTTATGCAGCGCCCACGCGAGGCGATCCACTGCAGAGTACCATCCGGTAACAAAGCCCGATACTCAATTTCGTACTGACCCTGCGTTTCTATTGCGTGTTTGACGGCGGAATCGCGAAGCGCACGATCCTCCGGGTGTACGCGATTCTGGAGTGCTGCGTGGTTGAGATGGGTCTGGGAATCAAATTGAAACAAGGTGCGCGCGCTTTCAGACATCCAAATCTCGGTAGTGACAGGATCCATCTCCCAAACCCCGAGGTGAGCGGCCTCGGCCGCGAGAACGACTCGTTCTTCGAATCCACGCAAAGCTTCTTCTTTTTTCAGGAGTTCCGTGATGTCCACGCAAGAACCAATATAGCCGGCGAAATTTCCCTGTGCGACGTTTCAGCCGGTATTGCATCACAAACCCTTTGCGCGCGTCGAATGCCTCGGTGTAAATCTTGAGACACCTTTGCAGATCGTCCGGGTGTACGCCTTCGGTCCAGCCGTTTCCCATTTCCTGTTCCGAGCTACGGCCCGTAAACTTCAACCACGGTTTGTTAAAAAAAGTGCAGTGTTTGTCTACATCCGCCATCCAGATAAGGACCGGGGCAGCATCTGCCACGATCCGAAAACGCGACTCGCTTTCGCGCTTTTCGGTCTCTCCCGTTGCGCGTTCTTCAATCACTGCCGCGAGAAACAACATCGGGATGGATAACACGATTAGAAATATTTGAATTGAGAGCGTGTTTTGTTCGGCTGTTCCACCGGAGAACGGGCCATGCCCGTGCGATCCGCTCCAAATTGCCAGGAAACAGACGATCGAGAGAGCGGTACTTGTTCCCAGGGAGCCAAATCGTGCCGCTGCCCAAAGTAGGAATGGCAGGGTCAGAAAGAGAAGAGCCGAATCCGCTCTCGGTCCGAACTTATAGAGAACAGCGAAACTGATTGAGAGCAGACCGAAAAGAAGAAGGCATGCCTCTAGCAAACGCGCGCGTCGAGCTGTTCGCACGGCAAGAATCCCCTTAGTCGCCCACGTTACGATCAACGGTACTACTATTAATGCCGCCAGAGCGTTTGAAAAAAATCTTACGCGAATCAGATCCCAGTAGCTGGCCTGACCCCAGGCATTCCATCTTACAAACGCAGCATCCAGGAACGACGATAGAAATGGACCGACGAAAACTACACAAAGACAAAAAATGCCCGCGTTGCGAAGGTTGGTGAACTGAATCGGTCCACCTATCAGGTAGCGCGTCAGACCGGCGCCGATCAACGCTTCGGAGCAATTGCTGACGAACCAGCACAAAATCATCAGCGGCGGAACGTGACTTTGCAATTGTGTCGCGCAATGCGCGGGAAGCGCAGCCAAAAGGACGAACCACCAGATGCGCGGTGGCGTTAGCAACAGCGCTGCCACTAGAATCGAATTCGGAGGCCAAAGAACCGAAACTGGATACGGGTGAAAGGTGAGCGCAAAACCGATCTTGGCACCCAAGTAATATCCAACGAACACGCACAGACCGATCACCGGCAGGCGCCAGTCAGAACGTGCACTGAAACTATTTACCTTCCGCGCTGCTGGTTGAACGCCCGCGGCTTCGAAAAATTCGGAGATACCTTTCATCTCCAGTAAACGTCATGGTTTTCGAGAGCCATTTTCGGAACGGTGCGGCACAAATCGAATTCCCAACGTGACCATCGAGCTTGCCATATGCCACTGACCACAAGATACGTGCTCAACCGTAATAATATTTTCCCACAGCACCGTGCATTATTACACTGCATGTGCCCGGAGAAAAGCGTTATAAACCGTTAGAATATTTGTAACAAATCCTAACAATCGACTCCATTGCAGCGGTTATGATTACATTGCCGTCAGGGCAAACGGCTTTTGAAAAGTCGCCTGTTAAACCGATTATCTCATTCCGCTCGTTTATTTCCTGCTTTGACTGAGAGCGCCGCGAGCCGCCGCGATGAATTGCGAACGACGGCCAGCTCAAATTCTCCGGTCGCGGCACATGACTGCCCCGGTCCAGAAGGACTTGCCTGACGAGCGGCACCAAAAAGGATAGCCGCTCCGGTCGTTTGGAAACCGCGTCGTTTCGCACATTCAATAATCCATGGTCTTCAGGCATAAATGTTTTGACGAACCATCGCGCGTTCGGATATACGACTTTCGTCCAATAGAGGCCGCCGGAGAGAACGTGTAGGATGCAGCGAAAACGAACCAAAGGAGATGCACTATGAACAATGTTAAGAAAATCGTAATTCTACTGCTTGCCATCGGCGTGATGGCAGGATTCACGCAAGCAGCCACTGATCATCATCAATCCAAGCCAGACGCGACTTTGCGCCTGAGCGGAGGTTCTTTCGCCCTTGGAATCGGTTTCAGGTGGGGGTCAGGTACGCTCACCTACAAGGGCAAAGACTATCCGGTCAAGGTGAACGGACTATCGGTAGGCAAAGTCGGCATGACAGGCGTTTCCGCGAATGGGGAAGTTTTCAACCTAAAGCATCTTCAAGATTTCAACGGTCATTATAATGTCGGTGCCGAGGGCACCCGGGGTGTGACTATTGCCAAAGGGAAAGCTAGTACCCTCATGTCAAATCAGGCCGGTGTGATAGTCCGCCTTTCGGCATCACAAACAGGCGTTGATGTGAACGCCACCGGTGGCGGCGTTGACATGCAAATTCAGAGATAACGGGGTTATAAATAAATCTGAGTACGCCGCCGACGGCGCACTCAGTAAGTGCTCGAATGGCCGAGCTGTACTCACCCGCCGCGGTAATTCACATCATGACGGGACCGCTACGAGTGAGGAGATGGCTGTCATCGATGTGCAGAGTGATACCTGCCCTTGTTATCACTCTTGTTTGTCTTTCATCGCTACACGCTCAATCCGCGAGTCCCGTAAGGCGACCGCTTGCACCCAGAGCGATCTACGCGCCGACGCCAGTCTATCGTGCTGAATGGGGAAAACAGGCACTCACTGGAAAAGGCGTCGTTTTGGTCAACATTGACAAGCAGACAGGCGACGTCACCGGCGCACGGATGCTTACCACCACGGGAAACCAACAACTTGATGGCGCTGCATTACAAGCGTATTCACAGTGGCGTTTCGACCGAACAACAGTGGCAGTGTCACAACTCAAGATTCCAATAGAGTTTGCGAACCGTCCACCACCTCAGCCAGCTAAGCGCACCCTTCCGCAGCCAGTAATCCTATTAATCCTTCTGGCCGTGGCCGGGGCAGCGGTCGGTTTCCTAAGAAAAAGGAACACATAATCAGTATGTCGTTGTGTGCCCCGTGTTGAAATCAGAGATGCGACTATGCGTTTACCTGTTCTTGTTAGTGTATGCCTGTCGCCCCCCGACAACTTGGGTAATCGCAAACAACGCGGAGTTTTCGCGGAGCCGTCATCTGCCTCCTCTGAGATTGGCTACAACTCTGCGTGTTGTCGCTTCTCCGTCCGGCGCCGTTTGGGATGAGACATCAGCAAAGATCCACAACAATGAACCTACAAATGCTAGATCAGGCCCTCAAAAGTAATTTTGATCTCGCCGAGACCTAGATCGATGTGGAACAACCGGAATAGGCAGAACATGCTTCCTAATTGTGAACGGTCGATTCTATGCGTAGGGACATTGCTGCTGATGCTTTTACTCGCTGCGTGCGGCGGCCTTGCCAGGATCGGCGAGCGCGCGTCTTCCACGGCCATGAAACACAACGAGGGCACGGCTCTGGCGGCGGCGGTGCGTTCGCGTATTGCAGCGCATCCAGGGCAATCCGGCCTCCACACACTTCCGGATGGGCGCGAGGCCCTGGCCGCGCGAGTGGCCCTGGCGGATGCGGCGCAACGCAGCCTCGATGTGCAGTATTTCATCTGGAACAAGGACATGGCGGGCAAAGTCCTGCTTGAGCATCTGTTCCGGGCGGCTGACCGCGGTGTGCGTGTGCGCTTACTGCTCGACGATCTCGGCACGATGCCCTCCGACGCCACGCTGCTCACGATCGACAGTCATCCGAACATCGAGGTGCGCATGTTCAACCCCGTGTCCCTGCGTTCGCCCCGCTTGCTCGGCATGGTCGTCGACTTCGGGCGCATCAATAAGCGGATGCATAACAAATCGTTCACCGCCGACGGGCAGGCCTCCATCGTCGGTGGCCGCAATATCGGCGATGAATATTTCGAGGCGCATGCCGAGATGAATTTATCTTTATTGGAACAACCAGTCTGCGATTCCAATCGGCGAGCTGGCGCGACAAAACACGACGCCGGAGCAGTTCGCCGCACAGCGGGCGGCACTCAGCGCTTACCATGAAACCGCGAAGACTTCTGCCTACGCACATAGCCTGCGCGACAGTGAATTTGCCCGGCAAATCAGAAATCGAAGCGTTCCCTACTACTGGGGAAAGGCCACGATCGTGGAAGATCATCCGGACAAGGTGACCACTTCCGCCGGCAAGACGGAGACGCATCTCGCCCCGCAGTTGCGCAACGTCGTCGATCACACGAAACGTGAGCTGTTCCTCGTCTCGCCTTACTTTGTGCCAGGAAAGAAAGGCGTGGAGCTTCTGGCCCGCGTGCGTCAGCGCGGCGTGCGAGTTGTCGTTATTACCAATTCGCTGGCTTCCACCGACGGGGTGCCCGTCCACTCCAAATATCAGCTGTACCGCAAGCGGCTAATCGAGGCCGGAGTCGAG
>QHOR01000228.1:7750-11637 GCA_003219395.1 Verrucomicrobiota bacterium
TGGCAATCGCCTCATCTGGGTGACGCGCGAGGGCGACAAGGACGTGCGCTACCGCACCGAGCCGGACACGGACCTCATGAAACGCATCAAGGCGGAGGTGATAAGCTGGCTGCCGATCGAGTGGCTGCTCTAGCATCGCGCGCAAATCGACACGTCGATTTCATGCGCCAGCTTCTCGCTTCCATCTTCACATTACTCCTCACCACTGCGATCGCATTGGCGCTGGATCGGCAGGCGAAGGCGGAAATCGACGACGTGATTTCCTACGTCGAGACATCGGGCGTTCGATTCATTGCATCGGGAGCATGTGAGATTACGTGGCAATCCGACGTAGGTGCTCCGTCGGTGCGGCTCGCACACGCCTCACCGCGGAAACATGGCTGTCCGCACAACGGCAAATAGGAAAACCGCCAAAGCAAAAGCGAATGCTACGACACGCACCCTGCGCTGCTCAAACTTTCCTGACGCACTGGCGAAGAAGAGCACGGTGGCAAACAAAACAGTGTTTGCCAGGTATTGACCAGAAACATTGCCGGCGTTGCGCGCTGCCTGCAGGCTGCTTGCAGCCTTGGAGTTGGCCTCGGCGGCCTCGCGTGTTCCGCGCACTTCGTAGAGGTTCGGCACGAAAGGGTGCGGATCGGCCTTCGGATTTTCAAAAGGCTTTTGCGCCAGCCATGCGTCGTAAGCCTTGCGCACATCGGGCGGGAAACGTTCGGCGTAAAACTTCGCGAGGTTCTCGTTGCCGGCCTGCTGCGCGGCTAGCAGTTGCATGAACATCGCGGTGTGAATCGTCGCCTGCTGCATCCCTTGCATCGTTCGCAGACCGGCCTGGCGCTCCAGCGAGTTAAATTCATTCATCAGCCGATTGGCTTTTCGAGTCCACGCTGCTGATTGATACGAGCACCATGCAGTGCTGAGCGTCGCCAGCGCCATGAGCAAGGCCGTGACGGGTTCGACCCACCTCTTTTTTTGGTGTGACTCCCGACTTGGCGAACCTGTTGGATCAGATCGCATTTTCACGCAGTCAGAGTTGGCTCCTTACCGCCCATGTAGTTCAAGAATTTTTCTGCTAACGATAACGAAGAAGAATGCCGCTGAGAGTCCGCACATCAGAATGCCGGTCAGTCCTTCGAGCGGCCCGAACAGCTGCCACTCTCTCGGTAGCACGAGGTCCCCATAGCCGATTGTCGCATAGGTAACACCTGAAAAATAGAACGAGGACCTGGCGTCCGGCAAACAGTTCTGCCACCAGTAAAACATCGCCCAGACGGCGATCTCAAAGAGGTGAATGACGATCAGCAACCACGCGACGCGAATTAGAAGCCAGGTGATTGGCCAGAAGCGTGTGTCCGGCTCCTCGTTGGAGTGCGACACGTGGCTTAACGCCATGCCAAGCCCCGTGGCGTGAATTATTACCGTGATCGCAACCAGGCACGAGGCCATTAGAAACTTCGTGATCATTGCGGTGTTAATTGTTTTCTGATTAATCGCGATTTTTCTGAAAGTCTTCGACAGCGTCCGCGACTGAAGTAAAGCGGTTCACCTGGCTGACATGCTCTTCTATTCCTTCTGCGCGCAGCCGGTCGCGCACGGAGGAACGAGCCTCGACAATTTGCAAGCGCGCGCCAGCTGCTTTGATATCATCAGCCATGTTCATAACGACGCCGCACGCTTGAATGTCCATGTGCGGTGACGCCGAAAGATCAAGGATCACAATTTTTAGCGGCGTTGTCTCGATTCGACCCGGACGAGGAGCGCGCCGGGGACCGGTTCGTTGTCCGAATGACGCGCCATATCAGAGAACCGTCGTGATCCCGGGATGCGTCCAAGGAAAGCCACACGCGGCCGTGAAGCACGGCGCAGAAGTTGCACCACCGAAATGATTGCACCGATAAGGACTCCGCGTAACAGACCAGACCCGAGCACGCCCAGCAGAGCAGCGATAGCCACCACGAACTCGGTCCGGTCCGCCCGCCAAAAATGTTTGAGTGCTGTCACATTAAAGAGACCCATTACCGCCATGAGCACAATGGCTGCCAGGACCGGCTGCGGGAGGTAGCGCAAGACGCCGGACAGAAACAACACGATTAGCAGCATCAGTAAGGAACCGATAAATCCCGACAATGGCGTACGCGCACCGCCGCTTTCGTTTACGAGGGACTGTGACATCCCGCCGCTAACCGGGAAGCCGTGGCCCAGCCCGGCCATGACATTTGCGCCGGCAATGCCGAGCAGTTCCTGGTTAGGGTCGAAACGATAGCCGTGCTTCGCCGCGAACATCCGACCAAGCGCCGCGGTCTCCACCATACCAAGAAGAAAACAACCCAACGCGAGGGGCAGCAGGTCATTAAGGTCGGAGACATGAACCGCTGGAAGTCCAAATGGCGGCAGCCCCTGTGGTACCTGACCCAGCAGTTTCACGCCCAGGCTGCCGAGATCCATGCTTGCAGCAACGACAATGCCGGCGATGACGACGAACAAGGCCACCGGTTTGTTCTTGAGAAATCGTTTGCCTAGCAGTAGCACAGCGAACGCGCAGATCCCGAGTAGGAGCGACGCCGTGTTTGTTTGCCGCAGGTGCGAAAAGAAATAACCCGAGCGCTCCCAAAAATCGCCATGCGATCCTTTGAAGCCGAATAGCTTGGGCAACTGTGTGCTGGCTATAAACAAAGCGATACCGCATTTGAACCCGACCAGAACGCTTTCGGAAATGAAGTTCACGATCACGCCTGCCTTGGCCAGCCACGCGATGAAACCCAAGCCGCCGACAATTAACGCCGTGCACGACGCCAGCGCCCAGAATCGTGAGGGGTCGCCTCCGGCGAGATCGCCCAGCGATGCTCCCACGAGTACTGAGATGGCCGATGTAACCGTAATAGCTGTGTGCCGCGAGCTGCAAAACAACCAAAAAACAAGCCCGGAGAAGAGACAGGCATAAAGCCCAGCTTCGGGCGGCAGATTAGCAAGCGAAGCATCCGCTAACCCGGCGGGCATGAGATAGGCAGCGAGAGTAACACCGGCGATTAAATCCGCTCGGAGCCATTTAGGTTGGTAGGTGCGCAACCATGTGAAAGCTGGAAATATGTTATACCATCCCCGGCGAACGGCACGCTGTAACTTAGACCCCGCTGGTTCTAAATTTTCCGCAGTCTCTTTCGTAGCGGCAATATCCTCGCCCATAGTGTCGACTCTCTTTGACGATGACGTTTTTTGCTGTGGCGTTCTCGATACCCTATCGCCCATTCGTGAGCTGCTTCCAACGGATTGACACTTTTCTGACGTTCTATCCAGGCGTTGAGTCCCGCCTCATCCACAGGCAGGTCGAGCCGGCCCATTAATTTGCCGGATGTTTCCATGACTTCCGTCGTAGCAAAAAAGCAATCTCGTTGATGGTTTCGGGCCTACCCTGCCAGGCGTAGGCGTTGAAATCCAGCCAGCGGCCATCCGGACTAAGCACCAACATCCGCTCCTTTGCAAAGGCATCGCTGGTTCGCCTCCCGAGTCTAGATTTAATACGTGAGAATCCCAATAATGATTTGTTATCGTTCGCATAGCTGAGCCTCTGTGTGATGGTCCGGAGCAGGTCGGTACGATGATCTCGTTAGGCATAACAAACACTAGGCATGTTACTACAAGTCTGGCTTCTTAATTGTTGTAATCCTGTGGACTTGCTTCCATTCGTTTGTTCGCCCGTTGCCTGGAGCAGTTCGCGAACGACGAAAGGTGTTGAGCTCATTTTAACGCGCCAGTTCCCGCGAAATCACCGCCGAGCGCCAGGTATAGGTTCACGCGTTCGCGGAGGCGGGAAGCGCGGATTTGAGTGAGTTGTACTTTCGCGGCAAGATTTTCCCCGGTGAGGCGCAAGACGTTGAACATGTCGATCTGGC
>QHOR01000229.1:0-1775 GCA_003219395.1 Verrucomicrobiota bacterium
AACGCGGCTGTGGCTCCTCAGATCACCATCACCCAGACAACCCCCGAAGAGTTCGATCGGATCTTCGCGATTAATGTTCGCGCGCCGTTCTTCATCATTCAACGCGTCTTGTCGATCATGCCCGATGGCGGGCGGATCATTAACATTTCGTCTGGGGTCACCTGGTTTGCCACGCCGGCGACTGTTTATTCGATGACCAAGGGCGCGCTCAATGTGCTAGGTCGATCATTGGCAAATTCGCTTGGTGCTCGCAACATTACGGTGAATACGATTTCTCCCGGCATCACGGATACAGATATGAATCCTGCGATCCGGGACAAGGACTCCCGTGCGGTGGAGCGGGTTGCTGGCATGACAGCGCTCAGTCGTCCGGGGCGTCCAGTCGATATTAGCGATGTAGTCGCGTTCTTCGCCTCGGACGATGCGCGATGGATTACCGGCCAGACGCTCGACGTCAACGGCGGGCTATTCCTGGGACCGATTCAACCATAGGTTTGTACGCGCAACTGTCGGAAGGTTGTCCTGCGTCACCCGTTTTGTTCGTCATAACTACAAAGCAAAATCAGATTAAGAGACTGAATATGAAAATACCATTCACCGGCGGCTGCTCTTGCGGCGCGATTCGCTACGAATCCACCGCTGAGCCAATCATGATGTTTAAGTGCCATTGTCGCGATTGTCAGCAAGGGACGGGTAGTGGATTCGCGCCCGGAATGTTGCTGCCGCGAGAGGCATTTCGATTCACCCGCGGACAATTACGTTACCATTTCACGCCGAGCATCAGACGGGGCAAACATAAACGCGGTTTTTGTCGGGAATGCGGTTCCCGAATTACCGGAGGCGAATTTGAAGGAGGGGAATCGCCTTTTGTGGGAATCCTGGCCGGCTCCCTCGACGACCCGAGTTGGTTTCAGCCGCAGATGGAGATTTTCGTTTCTGACGCTCAACCGTGGGACCACATGGATCCAGCAATTCCGAAATTCGAGGAATACCCGCCGCTGCCAAAAGAATAATTTTGTGAGTCCGCGCCAGTTGGATTGGAATTGATTCCCTCTCCGGAGATTCGGGACGATTCGTATGTTTTTTCAGGAAATGTCCTCACAATCCGATCGTCACAGAGACGACAAGGCGAGATCGATCACCTGGCAAGACGGCAGGCTAGAGTTGCTCGACTGAATGAGTAGACCAGGAATGCGACACAGCGATGAAGCAGCAAATATTATTCATTCAGGGCGGCGGAGCGGGAGCTTACGAGGCCGACCAGCCCTTGGTCGTGTCTTTGGGTAACGCCTTGGGAAGCGCCTACGAGGTGCGCTATCCAAAGATGCGGCACGAGAGCGATCCCGAGTATCAGAACTGGAAAACGCGAATTGGAAGAGAGCTGGCCGGCTTGGAAAACGATGTCATTCTCGTAGGGCACTCCCTAGGCGGCTCTTTCTTATTGAAATATCTTTCCGATGAGAAGGTTGAAAAAAACATTGCCGGGATTTTTCTGATCGCGACGCCCTACTGGGGCGGTAATGGATGGCGATATGAGGGATATGAATCACTTGCCTTGCCGAAGAGTTTTCCGTCGAAAGTTCTCAGCGGCACACCAATATTTTTTTACCACAGCCGCGATGATGAAATCGTGCCGTTTGCGCATCTGGCTCTGTACGCAAGAAAATTGCCACAGGCGACTGCTCGTGTCTTCGATGCACGTGGGCATCAGTTAAAAAACGACTTGTCTGAAGTTGCTGCAGATATCAAGAGCTTGTAATGAAACGACACGATTT
>QHOR01000229.1:1784-5643 GCA_003219395.1 Verrucomicrobiota bacterium
GCTCTTTGGAAGATTTGTCCTAGAAGCTTTCGTTCGTTCGTCGCAGAGATGAAATAAAGGAGAAACAAGATGCAAAAAATAACACCGTTTTTATGGTTCGATGATCAAGCCGAGGAGGCGGTAAAGTTTTATACCTCGGTTTTCAAAAATTCGAACGTCGGGAGAATTCTTCGATACAGCGGAGAGGCGGCGAAAGCTAGCGGCCGGCCGGTGGGATCGGTGCTCACCGTCGAGTTTGAGCTCGGAGGTCAGAGGTTCACAGCACTCAATGGCGGCCCGCAATTTAAGTTTAATGAATCAGTGTCATTCGTTGTGTACTGTGAGACGCAGGACGAAGTGGATTGTTTCTGGCAGAAACTTACCGCCGACGGCGGCGAAGAATCAGCGTGCGGCTGGCTCAAGGATAAGTTCGGTTTATCCTGGCAGGTCACGCGCCCACCGTGTTGATCGAGATGTTGCACGACAAAGACCCACAGAAATCCGAACGAGTGATGAACGCGATGATGGAAATGGGGAAGATCGACATCAGCAAATTGAAGGAAGCGTACGCTGGAAAATGATCGCGCCATGGCTTCACCCAAACGAAGGTCTTAGACCATTAACGAGTATTTGGCAGGGGTGAACCCCGGGCAACGCGCCGTTTTGCACAAACTTCGTCGAACAATTCGTGGAGTCGTCCCGAGTGCAGAAGAATGCATTAGTTATGATATGCCCGCCTTTCGCCTGGATGGCCGTTGGTTCGTTTTCTTCGCTGTATGGAGGAACTACTGCTCATTTTATGCCAGGAGTTCCGCCATCTTGAAAAAATTTCAAAACGACATGAAAGGATTCCGGATCAGCAAAGGGACCATTCGCTTCTCGTCCGAGAATCCGCTGCCGACCCCGCTGGTAAAAAAACTCGTCAAGGCACGGTTGACGGAAAGCCGGATTTGAGAGCTTATGCCGAAAATCAGTCCACGCCGTTTAGTACAGCGATCGTACGAAGCTTTTGCAGCTGGCGATCGGAATTTCTTCGAGAAGCATCTTGCGGAGAATTTTACTTTCTCAAGTCCGCACGATGCGAAACTCGATCGTGCTGGATACTTTGAGAGATGCTGGCCGGGGGCTGGTCAGGGTCAAAAGTTCCATTTTTTGCGGTTCATAGAACACGATGATGAAGTTGTGGTGACCTATGAAATGAGCAAGGCGAATGGAGAGAGAGGGCGCAATACGGAAATTCTGCGGGTGACAGACAACAAGATTGTCAGTGTAGAGGTGTATTTTGGTTGGGAGATCCCGCCAGGACATTTAAATCTATAAGGAGAAATCAATGAGTAAGGTTAGAGTTCTAGTTGGTACCCGGAAAGGTGCGTTCATCCTGACAGCGGATGGCGCGCGCAAACGATGGAAAGTCAGCGGGCCGCATTTTGCGGGCTGGGAAATTTATCACGTCAAGGGTTCGCCAGTCGATCCGAATCGGATTTACGCATCGCAAACCAGCGCGTGGTTCGGCCAAGTCATTCAACGCTCAGACGATGGTGGAAAAACCTGGCACACGCCCGGGAGCAGCCCCGACGAATTGAAAAGCCCTGACGGCATGCCGAAAGGTGAGAGCAATAAGTTTGTTTACGACGGAATCCCAGGAACGCATCAATGGTATGACGGCACCCAGCACCCGTGGGAATTCAAGCGTGTTTGGCATCTGGAGCCCTCGTTGCACGATCCGGAACATGTTTACGCCGGTGTGGAAGACGCGGCGTTGTTTCAATCGAAGGACGGCGGAAAATCATGGAACGAATTGTCCGGTCTGCGACAACACGACACCGGCCCGAAATGGCAACCGGGCGCAGGTGGAATGTGTCTGCACACAATCCTCCTGGATCCACAGGATCAGAAACGAATATTTGTGGCGATCTCGGCCGCAGGGGCCTTCCGCACCGATGATGGCGGAACCACGTGGAAACCCATCAATCACGGACTGCATTCAGAATATATTCCCGATCCGGCTGCCGAGGTGGGCCATTGCGTTCATCGCATTGCCATGCACTCATCGCGGCCCAACACGTTATTCATGCAAAAACACTGGGACGTGATGCGCAGCGATGATTCCGGTAATTCATGGCGAGAAGTAAGCGGAAATTTGCCGAGCGATTTCGGTTTCCCCATTGACGTGCACGCGCATGAGCCGGAGACAATTTACGTTGTGCCGATCAAGAGTGATTCCGAGCATTACCCGCCTAACAGGAGACTGCGCGTGTATCGCAGCCGGACCGGCGGGAACGAATGGGAAGCGCTGACCAAGGGTCTGCCGCAACGAAACTGTTACGTGAATGTTTTGCGTGACGCCATGTCTGTGGATTCGCTCGACCCGTGCGGCATTTATTTTGGAACGACCGGCGGACAGGTTTACACATCGCCAGACGCGGGCGATAGCTGGAAACCAATCGTGCGAGATCTTCCGGCGGTGCTTTCAGTGGAGGTGCAAACGTTGCCGTGATTCGCATTGTTCTCCCGCCGCATTTACGCACTTTGGCGCGCGTTGATGGCGAAGTAGAACTCGACGTCGACGCGAGTGTCACTCAGCGCTCGATACTCGATGAGCTCGAAGCTCGATATCCCATGTTGCGCGGCACCATGCGCGACCATGTCACTCATCTGCGTCGGCCGCTGGTACGGTTTTTTGTCTGTGGGGAGGACTTATCGCACGAATCGCCTGATGCTCCGTTGCCCGAAGCCATCGCAAAGGGATCTGAGCCATTTGTAATCGTCGGGGCCATTGCGGGCGGGTGAAGCGTCTATCGACAAACGGTGTCTCCTCACATCGCTTTTCAACGCGGCGAGTCACCGGCGTAGTGAAAAGCGCCGACGCGCGAATGTTACACAAATATCGGTTGAAGAATTCTCAATCAAAAATAAGGAGGAAGAATGAATACTACAGAAGAAGTGGCAACAAAGTTGGCGGAGTATTGCCGTAAGAGCGAATGGAGGAAGGCGCTGGATGATCTTTACGCGAACGACATTGTAAGCGTGGAGGCGCATGCGATGGAAAATATGCCGGCGGAAATGCGCGGCATCGATCAAGTACGCGGAAAGACTGACTGGTGGGAGAAAAACATGGAGGTGCACAGCGCAAACGTCACCGGACCATTTGTAGCCCGCGACACCTTCGTCGTTGGTTTCGACATCGACGTAACTGAGAAGGCTTCCGGGAAGCGAATGCAATTGTCGGAAGTAGGAATTTACAAGGTTAAGGATGGCAAAGTCGCGCACGAAGAATTTCTGCCGCTGGCCCAGAAAAAACAGTAGCGCCAAAAATCGCACAAACATCGCACCAAGCAGTCCCGCTTGTGAACGTCAACAGTTTGCAAGCGGGATGCTCATGCGAATTAGGACACAGGCTATGGCTTCATTGCATGGTCAGGACTGACTCGATATGCTGGGGCCATGTCGGGAAACACGAAGGCAACTCACCGACCAAAAGGCGTCGACCACTCGCAGACGCCATACGTTGTGAGTTTGCGCTGCTTCTTGGCTTGTGAACAGCTGCCATTTTCGCCGAGAGCCCTAACAGCGTCCTCTGCAATATCGGCGAGTTAGACGTCTGTTGACCGCTCGCGGTCAGAAGGCCTGCGTTCCTATTCTCAACCAGTCTACTGCCCATTTTATTCTGCCAGCCGGACGTGGACGCTAATTGATTGCCACCTCAGCCTCGTGTCGCCAGAGTTACAATATGAGTGAGAGCACAAAAAAAATTGCAGCCGGCGCTGTCCGCGAAATTGAACCAGAACTGAGGGAACTCTTTACAAAGGTAGTAGAACGCGATCCGCACGAGGCGGTAAAGATGCTCGAGCCCTATCCGGACGAATTTGTGATTCAGATG
>QHOR01000230.1:0-525 GCA_003219395.1 Verrucomicrobiota bacterium
ATTGAGCTCGTGCGTAGAGGCCTTTGGAAAGTTGTCAACGAAGACGGAGGAACTGGCGGCCGTGCGCGTTTGAAAGAATGGGTGGTGGCGGGCAAGACCGGCACTGCGCAGGCCACCGACCGTGGCCACGAAGAAAATGTGGCGTGGTTTGCGTGTTTCGCGCCATACGACCATCCGAAGTATGTCGTCGCAGTGATGGTGCAGGGCGCCTCTGGGCACGGCGGCGAGGTTGCGGGACCCATCGCTACACGCATTCTGGAACGCGCGCTGGCAGAGGATGAAGGCAAATTCGATATGCAGGTTGCCTGGCTTGCACCCGCGCATAAACCGAATCCGCTGCAACTGATCAAATCAGTGACTTATCACGACACGGGAGGCAATCTCGGAAGCGACGACGAAGAAGACGTTGGCGACTCGCAAGCTGCCACCGCGCAAATGGCAAGCTCGGACGCATCACCGGATGTCGAGCCGGAAGCAGATTCTCAGGGAAAGGTGCGTCGGCGAGGCCCGGCTCCTGTGGCTCGC
>QHOR01000230.1:557-4339 GCA_003219395.1 Verrucomicrobiota bacterium
AACGAATCTTTGGAATGCATCCGCGCCAGGCGCCTGCGCCTCCGCCCCCGCCATCTAACCGCCGGCGTGGAACGCCACCACGATGAACACCCGACCAGAACCATCCCTGCAGTGCATCAGGTCAATTCCGCTTCTGGTCGGACAACCTATTTCGTTTTATGATAGACAAAGTAAGAAAACTTTTCGGTCTTTCCTCTCGAAAGACCGGCAAGAAGCTCATAGTCAGTGTGGAAAAACTCGAGTCGCGGGTTGCCTTACTCGAGAATGGCCGGCTCGAGGAGTACAGTGTCGAGCGTAAGACCTCGCGGAACATCGTCGGTAGCGTCTATAAGGGTAAAGTCAAAAATATCGAGATGGGATTGAAGGCGATGTTTGTCGACATCGGCTTCGAGAAAAATGCCTTCCTCCACTTTTGGGACGCAATTCCGGCAGCGCTCGATAGCGGAATTGAAGAAATTGATCGCCGTGGGAGCAAGCGGCCGCGAAAACGGATCACGGTAAAAGACATCCCCAGCATTTATCCGGTCGGCTCGGATGTCATTGTTCAGGTCACCAAAGGGCCTATTGGCACAAAAGGACCAAGGGTAACTACGAATCTCAGTTTCGCCGGACGATACCTGGTGCTGATGCCATTCAGTGATCGCAGCGGTATCTCGCGAAAGATTGAGAACCAGAAGGAGCGCGAGCGGCTGCGTAAAATTGTCCGGGAATTGGAAATTCCTGACGGGGTTGGAGTCATTATCCGCACCGTAGGCGAAGGCCAGCGGGCAAGGTATTTTGTGCGGGATCTGCGTTTTCTTCTCGATCAGTGGGCCCAGGTCGAGCAGCTCATTCGTGCGGAACCAGCTCCCTGCCGTCTCTTTGAGGAGCCGGATCTGGTCGGACGTACGGTGCGCGACTTTCTCACTGAGGAAATCGATGAAGTCCTTTGTGATGACCGCGGCTCAATGGAACGAATGATCGATATGATCGGCCAGATTTCCCGGCGCGCCCGAAATCGCGTGCATCATTACGATGGTGCGATGCCCATCTTCGAAACGTACGGCGTGCAAAAGCAAATCGATGACGCTTTTCATCGGCAAGTGTGGCTGAAATGCGGCGGCTACATTGTGATCGACGAGACCGAAGCGCTGGTCGCAATTGACGTGAATACGGGTCGAAACAAAGGTGGCCGGGACGTGGAGAAGACCATTTTGCAAACCAACCTGGACGCAGCCGACGAAATCGCGCGGCAGCTTCGTTTACGGAATATCGGTGGCTTGATCATCGCGGATTTCATCGACATGAAGAGCCGCAAAGACCAGCAGGCAGTCTTCAGTCTCATGAAGGAACGGCTCAATCGCGACAAAGCTAAGACGCACGTCCTTCCCATTTCGCAGCTCGGCTTAATGGAAATGACCCGCCAACGAGCCCAGGAAAGCCTAAGCGATACGATTTACGAGAATTGTCCCTACTGCGGCGGACGGGGCGTGGTAAAAACATCCATGACTACGAGCGTAGAATTGCATCGCACGCTCAACACGGTCATGCGCAAGTATCAAGAGAATATTCATGATATCCGGGTAATTCTGAATCCAGGCGTGCTGAAACGGTTGAAGGAAGAAGATGAAGAATTGCTGGTGGAATTGGAGCGTCGTTACGCGAGCCGGCTCACGTTTCGCGGCGATCCTACCTTTCACCACGAAAAGTTCATCATTACCGACGCCAACACTGGCGCGGAGCTCCATGCGTGAGCCGATCCGCCCCTTGGCACACCGAAAAAATCCTTGCAATTTCTCGTCGCTGGCACAAAAGTCGGGGCATCCGCGGTAGTGACGAATTTCGTTACTACGTTGCGTGTGCTCCAAAGGAGTGTTTGGAGCTGAGAACTGAGGAGAGACTTAACCAAAGGAGAAATAGAATGAAAAGACTAGTGTTGGGGCTCTTATGCATCGCTGCACTCACTTCGGCAGCGTTTGCTGGGAGTGAAACTTATTCCGGAAAGGAAATGAAACAGGTGGCACCGCCGCCCTGTCCGCAGTGGTACGCAGACAACGAGTTTAACGTCGGTCTGTGGGGTACTTACGTTTTCACAGGAAACAACTGGCAGGATGACCGCTATCTTGAATCAGATCATGCCTTCGGCGGTGGTATTGATCTCAAATACTTTTTCCATCGGTACTTCGGTGTCGGTATCGAAGGTTGGGCGGTTGATGCCAGGCGCGCGTTTGAAGATGTTTTTATCGATCTTAATAACGGCGTCTTCAACGTCCATACTGGACATGAGAGCCGCGCAGTCGGTTCTGTGTTGGGCACATTGACGCTGCGTTATCCGATTGCTTGCACGCGCTTCTCGCCTTACCTTTTCGGCGGAGGCGGCGGAATCTTTGGCGGCGGCGAAAGCACGAGTGTTGTCGTGAATGATGGAGTCATTCGCACTGAACAAAGCGATTCCGAGACGCGGGCAATTGGGCAGGTGGGCGGCGGCATGGAAGTTCGCTTCACTCCACATATTGGTTGGGTTAGCGATTTTAGCTGGAATTTCGTCGATGGCCCGAAGAACAATTTCGGAATGGTCCGTACTGGCGTAAATTTTGCCTTCTAGTTTCACCATCAGCTTTGCCAGAGCGGCGTCCGGAATTTCGGACGCCGCTTTTGTTTGTACGGGATTGCCGTTTGCGAACCCGGGCGTGGGCATGAAATTACCATGATGTCGTTCGTCGAAACCCTCGATAATTTGGCTCTGAACAAATCCGAACTCGTGAGGCGATTCGAGCACCTGATCGCGGCGAAATCAGATCGGGAATTCGAAGCAATGGCGCAAACTTCGCGTGCGCTTACGCTACAGAATTTTGGACGAACGATGCGCCTTTTCGCGCCGCTGTATCTGTCCAACGAATGCGTTAATAATTGCAGGTACTGCGGTTTCTCGCGCGACAATCCAATTCTTCGCGTCACACTCGATGTTGATGAAGTCGTCGCCGAAGCTCGGCATCTTGTCCGGCAAGGTTTTCGTCAGGTCCTGCTTGTCACTGGCGAGCATCCAAAGTTTATAAGCCGCGACTACCTTGCCGAATGCGTGCGTGTTCTTGCCCCTGATTTTTCGTCGATTTCCATTGAGGTGGGCCCAATGGAAACGAAGGATTATATCCCGATCGTTCGGGCCGGCGCGGAAGGGCTTGTTGTTTATCAGGAGAGCTACAATCGAGGGGTTTATGCCGAAATGCATACGTCCGGGCCGAAACGAAATTTCAATTTCCGGCTCGATTCCGTCGAGCGCGGTTATTCGGCCGGTTTTCGGCGGCTCGGTATCGGTGCGCTAATCGGTTTGTCGCGCTGGCAGGACGAAGCGATTGCCCTGGCAGCGCACTTGGAACATCTGTTTAAACACTGTTGGCAGGCACAAATTACTGTGAGCCTGCCTCGCTTGCGACCGGCGGCCGGCGAATTTCGTCCGGTCTTTTCCATTACTGACCGCGAATTTGCGCAATTAGTCTGCGCGTTACGTATTACTTTCCCGCAGCTCGGCATTGTGTTGAGTACCCGCGAGCCCGCCGCACTGCGGGACTCACTGGCCTTGATCGGGGTAACCATGATGAGCGCCGGCAGTCACACGGAGCCGGGCGGTTACACCCGACGGGGGAGCGAACATTTGCATCGCACCGTGCGCGGTCGCATCGTCGCGCCCGAATATCAGGATGGCGAAGATCAGCTCGCCACGGGTCAATTTGAGATTAGCGACGAGCGTTCGCCGGCGGAAATCGCCGCCGTCCTCCGCCGTCGCGGCATCGAGCCGGTGTGGA
>QHOR01000231.1:0-5634 GCA_003219395.1 Verrucomicrobiota bacterium
TTTCTTTGGAGATTTCATCAGGTGCATCACGTTGACCTGGACATGGATGCCTCGACGGCGATTCGCTTTCACTTCGGGGAGATGACCATGTCCACCGCGCTCCAGATATTTCAAATCCTGATCATTGGGGTCTCGCCGCTCACGTTCTCGATTTGGAACACCTGGCTCATTTCGGAAATCATGTTCCACCACTCTAACGTGGAGCTGCCATTTCGTGTCGAACGCTGGCTCTGCAAACTCATTGTTACACCGCGCATGCATGGCATTCATCACAGCCTGGTGCCGGAAGAACTAAACTCGAACTGGTCCAGCGGGCTGACGATGTGGGACTGGCTACATAACACACTCCGTCTGAATGTGCCGCAAAACCATCTCACGCTCGGTGTCGCCGCTTTCCCTGATTTGAAAGAACTGACTTATCCCAAGCTGATGGAAATGCCGTTCGACCAACAGCAGCGCTATCCCCCTTGGATGAGAGCTGATGGCACGATACCGCGCCGCGACGAGCTTCTTGCCGCAGCGCCCGAAAACCTCGCACCCGAGGACGAGAAAGACCTGGCTCCAACTTCGCCGGCTATGCGACGCGTTTGATACTATGTGGTTGCGCCGATGCGCTGCTGCAGCTCGTTGAGGCGATGACCGATGCGGCCACGGAAATCGTGGCGCGACTCATCGAAATGCACGAACTCATTGCCTTTGGTGTTATCGATACCGGTCAGTTCGTTGCTAGGGCAGTAGCGCGTCAGTGCGGTCATGATGTTCGCCAGACCCCACGCACCCACCAACCAGCGCCAGCCTCGCAGTTTCGGCAGCAGCGCAGCGCCGACCAGAGCGGCAGAGCCGATAGCAATTCGGAACAGTTGCTCATGCGGACCCACATTGTGTTTCATTCTGTACCTCCCTTCTATATGTTCGCTGATCGGCACGCAGACGGCTTGCCTCATTTTGTGATTTCGAGTGTGAACAGACCTAGTGCGTTACATTGTCAGAACGCATTCCTCTCGCGCATCTCATCATCCATGCCGTGATCGATTGCAGGCTTTTCAGGAATAAACCGATCTGGTAAAACTTCGCATTAAGATGATCGAAGCTACTGGCAAGGAAACCGTTGTCCGTCAGCGTTACACCGCAGGAGCAAAAGAACGCTCGGAGAAACTTTGCTGTCCGGTCGAATATGACACCAAATACCTCAGAATCATTCCGCAGGAAGTGATCGAGCGTGATTATGGCTGCGGCGATCCGTCGCGTTACTTGCGCGAAGGCGAAACCGTCCTCGACTTGGGCAGTGGCACCGGAAAAATCTGCTTCATTGCCGCGCAAATTGTCGGGCCAAAAGGGAAAGTGATCGGCGTCGATATGACAGACGAAATGCTGGAGGTGGCGCGACGTAATGCGCCGATTGTCGCCGAACGCCTTGGCTACGCGAACGTCGAATTTTGCAAGGGTCGCATCCAAGATTTGGCACTTGATCTGGAATTGTTAGATCGAGAGTTGAAACATAGCCCGATCACAGGAGCCGCTTCATTTCTTGCAGTTGACGAGATGGCTGACGAGTTGCGTCTCAAGAGTCCGCTGGTTGCTAGCGATTCCATCGACGTCGTCGTTTCCAGTTGTGTTCTCAATTTAGTCGATCCTAAATCAAAGCCGCAGCTCTTCGACGAAATCTTCCGCGTCCTGAAAAAAGGCGGCCGCTCAGTGATCTGTGACATCACCTCCGATGAACAGGTTCCCGAAGAAATGCAAAACGACCCGGAGCTTTGGACTGGCTGTATTTCGGGCGCGCTTACCGAAGAGAGTTTTCTTCAAGCATTCGAACACGCCGGATTTTATGGCGTCCAAGTCTTGAAACGGGACACTCAACCCTGGCGCACAGTGCACGGAATCGAATTTCGTTCCATGACTATAGAGGCGTTTAAAGGCAAACAGGGAGAATGCTTTGAGCGCAATCAGGCGGTGATCTATCGCGGACCCTTCAAGGAAGTGCTCGACGACGACAACCATCGAATGGAACGCGGCAAGCGTTATGCTGTTTGCGACAAGACTTACAATCTTTACAAAAAAGCGCCCTACCGGAAGTTCTTCGAGTTCGTGGATCCGATCGTCGACGTCCCGCTAGCCGAAGCCAAACCGTTTGATTGTTCGCGCGTCTCGCTTCGGCATCCGAAGGAAACGAAAGGCCAGGATTACAGCGCGACTACGGAAGCGAACCGTAAATGCTGTGATGGCGGCGTTTGCTGCTAATTTTCGCATGAACCCCTTTGCGCAAAAGCTGGCTGAACACTCGATCTCGTTGCGCCGGACGCGCACAGAAATTCTTCAGGTTAACGTAGGAAAGCTTTGCAACCTCACTTGCATCCATTGCCATGTGAATGCCGGACCGAAGCGCAAGGAAGTCATGACCCGTGAAACTGTTGATCGGATCATTAATTGGTTGGCCAAAAGCAAAATTCCAACCGTCGACCTCACCGGCGGGGCACCTGAAATGATTCCCGACTTTCGCTATTTCATTGAGCACGTGAAGGGAATGCAACCGTCACGCCACATCATCGATCGTTGTAATCTGACGATTTTACTCGAACCGGGGTACAAAGACCTCGGCGAGGTTCTCGCAACGAACAAAGTTGAGATCATCGCTTCAATGCCGTGTTATTCGGCCGAAAATGTAAATGCGCAACGCGGCAATGGAGTTTTCGAAGGGAGCATTAATGCGCTGCAAGTTCTGAATTCGTTAGGTTATGGATCCGACCCGGAATTGCCGCTGCACCTCGTTTACAATCCGGTCGGCCCATTTTTACCCCCTGCACAAGAGGAATTGGAGGCCGATTTCAAGCGTGAGCTAGGCGCGCAGTTCGGCATTACTTTTAACAAACTCCTTACCATTACAAATCTGCCGATTGGGCGCTTCGCCAGCTATCTGCGCCGTAACAATGAACTTGAGCAATACATGGAATTGCTGATCAGGGTGTTCAACCCAGCAACCGTCAACGGCCTAATGTGCCGGAACACGATCAGCGTAGGATGGCGCGGCGAGGTTTATGATTGCGATTTCAACCAACAGCTCGGTATGCAATGGAAGAATGGCGCCTCGATTTTTCTCTGGGATGTCGATCCTGAGTCGCTCGAAAATCGTGAGATCATGACTGGCAACCATTGTTTCGGTTGCACTGCCGGGGCTGGCTCCAGCTGCGCCGGAGCAATCGTGTAACTATCTCGTGCCTTAGCCGCTTCACCGCCAAACAAGTCGCTGCAGGTCAAGCCAGTGGCCGCGTCGCGGTAGCAGGCAGCAGTCGCGCCAGACCAAACTCGCCGTGGATCAACTGCGCAGCGCGTTCCGCGTCTTTCTCCTCAATGATGACTGCAATCTTGATTTCCGAAGTAGAAACCAGCTGGATGTTGATCCCGCTTTTCCCCAGGCATTCAAACATTCGCGCTGCTACTCCTGAGTGCGATCGCATCCCGATCCCGACGACACTCAGCTTCGCCACGCCGGACATGGTGTTCAATCGCTTCGCGCCAATCTGACCAATCACCGGCATCAGGATTGTGCGGGCGTTTTCCAGCTCGTCCTCATGAATCGTAAACGAGACGTCAGTCGTTCCGCCGATGGAGGCGTTTTGCACGATCATGTCGACGATGATATGCGCTGCGGCGATATTCGAAAAAATTCGGGCAGCCATTCCCGGTTCGTCACGCACACCCGCGATGCTGAGTTTTGCCTGGTGCCGATCGAGACTGATCCCCCGAACTACGACGTCTTCCATGCTGGGAGTCTCTTCTTTGGTTATTGTCCCGCGCTTTTTCGTAAAGCTCGACCTCACTTCGAATTCGACGCCGAATTTCTTAGCAAACTCCACAGCGCGCGACTGCATTACCTTGGCGCCGCTACCGGCCATCTCGAGCATCTCGTCGTAGGCAATCTCACTAACTTGTTTCGCGTCGAAGACAACGCGCGGATCGCACGTGAACACACCATCGACATCCGTAAAGATCTGGCAGGCATCGGCGTTCAATGCGCCCGCCAGGGCAATGGCAGTCAAGTCCGATCCGCCCCGACCCAGCGTGGTCGTATCGCCTTCCGGTGTCTGGCCCTGAAAACCAGCCACCGTGACGATGTAATCCTCCGACAGCATCTGGTGAATTTGCTTTGGACTGATGTTGGCGATCCGCGCCTTCGTGTGATGATGGTCGGTCAAAATTCCCGCCTCAGCGCCATTCAGTGAAATCGCAGTTCCACCCAGCGCGTTCACTGCCATGGCAGTCAACGCGGCTGCGGCGCGTTCGCCAGTCGCGAGCAAGATATCCAGCTCGCGTTCTGTCGGATTTGGCGAGACAGCTTTTGCAAGATTGATTAGCTGATCGGTTACTCCCCCCATTGCTGAGACGACCGCCACAACGCGACAGCCCTTGCGCTGCGTCTCAAGAATTCGACGCGCTACGTTACAGATTCGCTCTGCTGTCGCGACGGAAGTTCCGCCATATTTTTGAACGATCAGACGCATGGCGTGAATAGATTACGGAACAGGATCGAGAAGTTCCAAAACAAACTAGCACGTGGTTCGCATCGCGATCGTTCAAGACGCGCGTCGACAACTAGAGACCCACCGCGTGTCGCACATCTTTGATGGTCGCCGGAACAGATTTTAAATCCTTCATCCGCGCAACGATCACATCGGGATCTTTCAGTCCATGTCCGGTGACGGTGCAAACGATTCGGCTCTCCTCCGGGATTTTCCGAAATGAATACACCGCCTCTTGTGATTCGCAGCATTTCAATAGCCCAGCAATGGATGCCGCACTTGCCGGTTCGACAAAAATTCCCTCACGTCGCGCCAGCCACATCTGGGCGGCAAGAATATCCTCATCGCTTACGATATCGATGGCGCCGTACGATTCAGTGATCGCGGCGCCAGCTTTCTCCCAGCTTGCCGGACTGCCAATTCGAATCGCCGACGCGACAGTCTCCGGTTTTTCTATGACGCGGTTGTAAAAAATTGGAGCAGCGCCTGCGGATTGAAAGCCAATCATCACTGGTAACTTCGTCGACTTCCCAAGCGCGCGATATTCTCGATAGCCGGCCCAGTACGCAGTGATGTTTCCGGCGTTGCCCACGGGCAACAGATGAAAATCAGGCGCATCGCCGAGAACGTCGACAATTTCGAACGCCGCGGTCTTCTGGCCAGCAATCCTATCGGGATTAATTGAATTCACGATGGCAAAATCGTCGGCCTTGCCGAGCTCACGTACGAGTCGCAGTGCATCGTCAAAATTGCCATTGATTGCGACGATTTTTGCGCCGTAGGCAAAGGCCTGCAGCAATTTCCCTGTTGCAATTTTTCCTGCTGGCAAAATCACGACGCATGAAATTCCGGCGCGTGCCGCGTAGGCTGCCGCAGACGCGGAAGTGTTGCCTGTAGAAGCACAGATGAGCGCAGTCGCACCTTGCTCCATGGCTTTGGAGACGGCCACTGTCATGCCGCGGTCTTTAAAGGAGCCCGTTGGATTGACGCCTTCATTCTTGACGAAAACCAGCCGACCGGCGCGTTTGCTCAATTGCGGGCAAAACACGAGCGGCGTATTCCCCTCGCCCAGGGAGACAATCGGCGTCGATTCAACAACGGGAAGATATTCGCGATA
>QHOR01000231.1:5645-7437 GCA_003219395.1 Verrucomicrobiota bacterium
TTGTCCTTTCCCTCTGCATTCTCTATTCGAAACAAATCCGTGTGATTGTCGATCTGTAAGTGCCGTGTAAGATCATCCCGTATGCCTGTGCTCAGCAAGGAAGATAAGCTGCGACTCTTAACCACGATCATGGAGAGTCGTCACGCCGATCTGCGGGAGCAGAACCTGAATCGTCAAGGCAAAGGACATTTTCATGTTTCCGGAATGGGCCACGAGGCGCTCGTGGCGGTGTCAATCCAAACGGAACCGGATGATTACATCGTACCGTATTATCGCGACCGCGGTCTTGTCCTCGGGCGCGGCATGACGACGCGGCAGCTTGGACTTGAATATTTTGCCAAGCGCAACACTGGGAGCGGAGGTCGGCAAATGCCATCGCACTACAGTAATGCCGACTTGCATATCTGGAGTGTGCCGACCCCGACTGGTTCGCAGTTACTTCCGGCGTGTGGCATGGCCTGGGGCATTCAGCTAGACGGCAAAGAAAATCTCGTGGTGACCACCATCGGCGATGCTGCGACGCGCCAGGGAGACTTTTTCGAGGCGCTCTGTTTCGCCAGAGAAAAGAAACTTCCCATGCTCTTCCTTGTGGAAGACAACGGGTACGGCATCAGCATGCCGACGCGGAAGAACAATCCGCTCGCGCTCAACGTTCTCGAACCTGACAACTGGCGCCGAATCGAGGGACAAGACGTGCAGCAGGTTTATGACGCAACCGCCGAAGCGTTCGAGAAAATTCGCGCGGGTAGCGGGCCGTTCTTTTTCTGGATCAGGATGGAGCGCCTTTCCAGTCACACCAGCTCCGATGACCAGAAACTTTATCGCAGCGCCGAAGAATTGCAGGCGCTGGAAAAATCAGACCCGCTCGCGTGCTGGAAAGATCAACTGATCCGGGACGGCGTGATCGACGCCGAGGAATTCGCCAAGCTCGACAATAAGGTTAAAGAGCGCATTCGCAGCGAGTACGCGGAGGCGGAAAAAGGCGAGGATCCATCGCCTAACGAGTTAGTTGCCAACGTTACCAAGTTACCTCCAAAACTTAACAGGGAGATTCTGCCAGCGGGAAAACATCGCATTGGCGACACAGTGAATAAGACATTGCGACTGGGTCTGCAGGATGATTCGCGACGCATTCTATTTGGCGAAGACATTGAAGATCCAAAGGGCGGCGTCTTTCGTCTCACACAAAAACTCTCAACCGAGTTTAACAGGTTTTCAATTCGCCGCTGGCGGAATCGACAATTCTTGGTGTCGCTTGCGGACTCGCGGCTTATGGCCGGCGGCCGGTCTTCGAATTGCAATTCATCGATTTTATTTATCCGGGATTCAATCAGCTCGTGACCAACATCTCGAATTTGCGCTGGCGCTCGTTCGGAAATTGGAAATGTCCGGCGGTGATTTACGCGCCATACGGAGCTTATCTCCCTGGCGGAAGTTTATGGCACAGCCAGGCGAACGAGTCGGCGCTCGCTCATTATCCCGGTCTGAACATTGTCATCCCAAGTACGCCAGCTGATGCCGCCGGATTGTTATGGACCGCGATGCATGGTGAGGATCCTGTGATCTTTCTGATACCCAAACATCTCCTTTGGGCGGAACACCAATATGCGGAGCCGATTCGCGCCGTACCCCTTGGTCAGGCGCGCAAGTTACGCGAGGGTTCCGATGTCACCTTGGTTGCCTGGGGCAACACGGTGGAGAAATCGCTCGAGGCTTTACATAAAATCGATGAGACGGTGAGCGTGGAGCTGATTGACCTGCGGTCCATTGTTCCGTGGGACAAACCGGCAAT
>QHOR01000232.1:0-4468 GCA_003219395.1 Verrucomicrobiota bacterium
AACCGTTATCAGCTTCACGATCAGAAGCATCAACGGATCCCAATGCTGCGCTACGACGTCGGCAATGAACGCCAGAGGGAATAACGAGGGGAAATTCATGCAGATTCCGTTAGCGACCGGCTTATTCAGAACCAGCCGGGTTCACGCGCCGCACAGCAACGCGCCTACGCTGGAAATTTACCAGCTCGACTTCGTTACGCCAGGAATCAAGCCTTGAGAGGCCAGCTCGCGGAAAGTCAGACGCGACATCTTAAATCGGCGAATGAAAGCGCGCCGGCGTCCGGTAACCTCGCAACGGTTCACTACACGCGTGGGACTGGCGTCACGCGGCAATTGTGTGAGGCCGGCATAATCCTTTTTCGCCTTTAGCTCAGCGCGTAATGCACCGTACTTTTTCACCGTCGCGCCGCTCATTCCGATTGATCCAGGAGGTCTTGGCCATAAAGAGTGCTGACTATAATGCAACACCTATAATTTGCTACAGGACCCAGCTCCTGATTGCTTATCCCAAAGCGCTTGCTCGTCGTCGTTTGACCAGTGCGCTGGTCGACCGGCGGCCACCGGATGGAGTGGAAGCTCGCTTTTCCTTGAGTGATCGCGTCCGGTTGAGGCTGTCCTGCAAAACCTTAACAAGATCGACGACGTTAGTTGGAGTCGGCGGAGCGGGCGCTTTCGCGGCGATCTCTCTGTTTTGCGCTTTCTGTTCAATGATCTCCATTAATGCTGTCCGGTACTCGTCCCGGTATTTTTCTGGTTCCCAGGAAACGGCCATGCTCTCGATCAGCGCCTGCGCCATTTTCAATTCCTTGTCGCTCACAGCTGTGGCCGAGCCATTCTTCAAAACCTCTGCGCTGAGTATTTCGCTGGCGAAGTGCATCAACTCCAAAATCAAAAATAACCCATCCGGTTTCACGGCAGCAAGATGCTCGCGATTGCTGATCACGACCTTGGCAATGCCAATTTTACCGGTCCCGCTGAGCGCCTTATGCAAAACTGCATAGGCTTTCTCCCCACCCTTTTGCGGCTCGAGAAAATATGGCTTGTAGAAAAACTTGGGATCGACCTGCTCCAAATCAACGAAGTCCGTAATATCGATGGAATGCGTGGACTCGATCCGCACCTTCTCGAAGTCCTCGTCCTTCAGCACAACGTAATGGCCGCGCTCGTACTCGAAGCCTTTCACGATTTGGTCGGCTGGAACTTCCTTTGTATCCGCTTCCGCCACTTTTTTGTACCTGATCGGGCTAAGGTCGCTGGAACGAAGCTGTCGAAAACTAATCTTCTCTTCGCGCGTGGCCGGATAAACCGCCACCGGAATGTAAACCAGCCCGAAGCTAATGCTGCCTTTCCAAGTAGGACGCATCTGTGGGAAACCCTTTTTCCACAGTAGCTTGAGCATGTCAACCTTGTAGCGTCACATGCCGCCTGGTGGATTTGCCTTGAAAGTTCGGGAAACGGCTTGATGTTGGAGCCTAACGCATGAGCCTCATCGCCAGCTTCATGAATTTGGCAGGGCCCGACCTGATCGTCATTCTGCTGATTATTCTGGTCTTGTTCGGGGCGAAGAAATTACCGGAACTTGCCCGCGGAATGGGTCAGGCGGTGAAGGAGTTTCAAAAGGCTAAGGACGAATTCAGCGACGAACTGCACAAAGCGGGAAAATCCGATACAGAAACGGCCAAATCTGAGGTGAAACCGGCGCAATCGACTGTGCCGCGAGTCCAGGGCGAGTCTGCAGCGAGTGTGACACCGCCAGCGCAGAACGAGGCAGTGACGCCGGGCAACAAAGCCGACCAGGTCTAACTCTCGAAGTTCGCCGCGAGCTGCGTCGCACCAAAGGATCCGGCCCGGCAAAGCAGAGCACATTCGTTCCGTCGCCCTGACCTAGTGCGCGTTTGACCAAACGCACGATCTACGGCAAAATCGCGGCTCGTTTATGGGCGAATCTGATCTACGCACTCGCATCAAAGAGATGCTCGTAAAAAACCTGATGCTGCAAGTTACCCCGGAACAGATTGGGGATGATCTTCCGCTTTTTGGTGCAAACGGCCTCGGTTTGGATTCCATCGATGCGCTTGAGCTGGTGGTGAGCATGGAAAAAACATTCGGCGTCGGTGTGCCAAGCTCAGAAGTAGCTGGTAAAGCGCTTCAAACTGTAAATACGATTCACGATTACATTCTCGAAAAGCGCCGTGCGGCTGCTTAAATTCCGGTAACGGCAATCCTTGCCGAACCGACGTGAACATTCTGTACGTAGAGAGCAGCCGCAGTTGGGGCGGCCAGGAATACCGGACCTGTCTCGAGATCAATTGGTTGAATGCTCATGGTCACGACGCCTGGTTGGTCTGTAATCCAGATAGTCAGGTCCACTCCAAAGCGTCTGAACTCGGCACACGCCTTGTAACGATGCCGCTCGGCAGCCGCGTTGATCTGTTGTCCTCCTGGCGGCTCTGGCGATTTTGCCGACGAAACCGCGTTGACTTACTCAAGACCTATAGTTCGAAAGATCACTGGCTTTGTCTGCCGCTTTATTTTGCGGGAGTTCTGTTGAGCCGGGCGCGATGCATCACCGATCCAATTGGAAGCAAAGCACGCGCATTTATTTTCAAGCATGGCTGTTCGAACATCGTAGCCGATGCGTCTGTGATTAAACGCGAGTTAATCCGGGAACACGGCATCGATCCGGCGAAAATTCAAGTGATCGGTTCAGCAGTCGATTTGGAAAAATTCAAGCCGCCGCGCGATAGGATGAACTTCCGTCGCGAGATTGGCGTCGGCACGGACGTTCCGCTCATTGGAAATGTCGGAATGATCCGGCCGGACAAAGGTCAGCTCGTTCTTGTTGAAGCTGCTTCCCTGGTTTTAGCAGATCGGCCGAATGCGCGCTTCGTCATCGTGGGACAAGGCACTGGAATCCTAAAGCGCGGCATCAATGTAAGGAACGCCATCGATCGCGCCGGGTTGGCCGACGAAGTCATCATGGCGGGGTACCGCTGGGACACACCCGATGTTTATGCGGCGTGCGACATGATAGTGATCGCCTCGCTGCGCACCGAAGCCTCGCCAATCGTGTTGCGTGAGGCGTTTGCCAGTGGTCGCCCCGTCATCGCGACAATGGTAGGCGATATTCCGGAAATTATTGAGCATCGGCAAAATGGTCTGCTCATCGAGCCCGGCGACGCCAAAGCGCTTGCCGCCGCGATACTGGAATTCATTTCTGATCCACAATTGGCTGCGGACTGCGCAGCGAACGGCCTGCGCTATGCAGCCAAACATTTTTCGTTCGACGAAATGATGAAAGCGAAACTTCGGGCCGACATTGGACTATTAGAAAAAGCGATGAGTCGTAGAGTGTCTGTCAGCACCATCCCGTCACAGAAAGTTGGTCCTCGATCGGAGGGTGTCACGCAGTCGAAGAAGCATTGATCGCATCGATCAGTTCACGAAAGCGTCCGAACCTGCTGCGAAAAGGCGTTAAGATCAGTCGGGCCAAATCCAAAATTTCAGGCTCATTCTTTTCCTGAGGCAGCGCCGCGCTCTGAACGATCTCGCCTTTGCGCAGAATGTCAGCGAATTGATGGTTAAGCTTGATTACCGCCGCCTTCGACAACCGTTTGTTTATCCGAATTACAAATCGGTCTCGTACCCAGCGTGCTGAATGATAGATTTTGTAAAAATTTAAAATTTCTGCGACCGCTTCACGAGTGTTGTGTGTGATTTTAAAAAAGGAAAAATCTTCTTCCGAAATCAAGCCTGACTTAAGGAGACGATCCTTAATAAACCGCATCCATACTTCCCAATAATTTCCTCGTGGCCGATCCAACATTACTACTGGAATGATACGAGCTTTTCCGGTTTGCATAAGCGTGAGCACTTCGAACGTTTCGTCGAGCGTACCAAAACCACCTGGAAATAAACCGAACGCGTGCGCCTCTTTCACGAAGTTCAGTTTCCTCGTAAAAAAATAATTGAGCGTTCGCCTTCGATGATTTCGTTGGCTCGTTGCTCGGATGGAAGCCGGATATTAAGTCCAAAACTATGTGCACGGCCTGCGCCCAATTGCGCTGCTCCCATGATTCCGTCACCGCCGCCGGTGACCACCATGAAATTGTGCGCCACCATTTCCCGCGAGAAATCCTTGGCCACTTCGTACTCGGGTGAATTAGTCGGAGTGCGCGCCGATCCAAAAATGGCAACTTTTCGCAGATTCTGAAATGGCGCGAAGACCTTCGCCGCGTTGCGCATTTCTTTTATGGAACGATTGATCAACTTGAGATCGGCAACGCTCATGCGATCACGCGCTATCTTCAGCGCGGTAACGATCATTTCCTCGATCAGTTCGGGAGATTGGCTTGTATCCCAATCACGCACCAATTTCCGCACGCGCGCATCGAACGGCGGATCAATGCTCCATTGTCGCCGTGTTGGCTGATCGTGAATCGCGCCCCCTGTGAAATCCTCCTCCATG
>QHOR01000232.1:4546-6284 GCA_003219395.1 Verrucomicrobiota bacterium
TCGATGAACCGCGCATTGCAGTCAGGCAGTCGTCGGGCGACTTCTTCCGCCAGATGAACTGAGAAAGCCCGGTCTTGCTTTCCATGCCAGAGACGAACCGGAAGGCGTATGTCCTCAAGCGAAAATCCCCACGGCTGCGCGTAAATCTGCGCGTCCGCCATGACCCCTTCCACTGAGCCGCGCCAGGCGCGACGCTGGCTTTCAAAGATAGCTTCGAACGCCGCCGCATCGCGCAGGCTTTCTGCGTCGCATGGTCGCAACATCAACATTTTCAAAAGTAACGGCCTAAGCCGGACTGGCGGGCGCAACGCTAGAACTGGCTGCGCCATGCAAAACAATCTCCGCAAAAGTCGCGGTCTCGTGCGATGCAGCGCCAGCATCCAGCGGTAAAGCGGCAGCAATCCTCTCGCATCCTCGAGCTCGGCCATGGGAATCGCGCCGGCTACAATTGCAATTGCCTGCACACGCGCCGGCATCGTTGCTGCCATCGCGTACGCGTATGGTGCGCCGCCAGAAATGGCCAGTGCTCGAAATTCGCCAATGCCGACGTGATCGAGAAGTCGTTCGATTACGCCAGGCCAATCGGCCAATTTTCGATTGGATTGCAAACTTGACCCGCTAATGCCGGGTCGATCAGGCGAAATGATACGAACGCAAAGCTCTCGTGCCGGCTCGTCTGTCAGTTGCGCCATGGTGAGTGAGCTCGGCCAGCCGTGGCAAAATATCACCGCCACCCCATTTGGATCACCGTATTCTTGAAACGCAACAACCGCCCCGCCCTGGAGCTGGACGAATCTCTCCTTGTTCATCTTAAATCAGCGTCACCTGTTTTTTTGAGCGCTTGTATTGCAAGCTTCTAATCTGTAGGCCACACTATAGTGCGAATCAGGCGCCGTGACGGTTCGCATTGGTGGTTATGAACGATTACTCACAACCCAACGCGGGAAAAATCTCGGTGCACGGGAACGGTCTGGGGGCGCCATCACCTGAGGAAGTCGAAAAGCGCGCCAGGGAAATAGCCATGATCGATGAGCGCAATCCCGACGAATTTACAGAAGCTGACTGGCGACGGGCTCGCCACGAACTGATGGGCGCAGAAAACAACACGCCCCCCGAAGAAACTGCCGACAATGCCGATCTTACGGAAGAATGGAGCGTGATCCCCAGCTCGAAGGGGCACCGCATGCCGCGTCCCGGTACAGAGGAAGAGGAAACCGTTGGCGAGCACTGCGTGATCGACGGTCTCGAGGAAGCGACTCACGACCAGATGCTCGAAGCGCGTCGGGAAGAACTCGAACAAGAGGGAGAAATTCTTTGATCTCAGCTTCACCGGAAGCCGCCACCAATACCATGGCGGCCAAAGAAAATCATTTTCGTCCGCGCTCGGGTCGTGTTGAGCGCCTCCTCACTCGTTTTCATCAAATCAGAGACTTCACCAACAGTCTTTGCGCGGATCTGGAGCCGGAAGACTACGTCGTCCAATCAATGCCGGACGTGAGCCCCACAAAGTGGCACCTCGCCCACACCACGTGGTTTTTTGAAACCTTTATCCTGAAAAAGTTCAGTCCTGGTTATCGCTCCGAAATTCCACAGTACGCCTATCTCTTTAATTCGTACTATAACGCCGCCGGCGACATGCACCGGCGCGACATGCGCGGATTAATTTCTCGTCCCACGGTAAGGGAGGCGCAGCGTTATCGCGCATCGATCGATTCGCATGTCGACGATCTGCTTTCCA
>QHOR01000234.1 GCA_003219395.1 Verrucomicrobiota bacterium
CTATACCCCCGCTGGTCCTGGGCTGGCGCAGCAGGATCACCGTGATTGATAGCCGGACTGCCGGGTTGAAGAGCATGAGTTAAAGTTGGGCCTCCGTTATCTGCCAGAAGCCCCAGAAGCGGATTGATGGGAGCGGCTGACGTACCAATCTGATCTGTAGGCTGCGAGTTAATGACAGCATCAGCATTGTTACCAATGATGTTGTAGCCGGCCGACTGGAGTCCGCCCGCACCTATGACGTCTGGCCCCCTAGGAGCACTGTTAAGCGCTATGATATTGCTGTCGGTTCTTATAGACTCAGTTCCATAAATCCCACCGCCAAATGAACTCTTTCCACCTGTTGCAGAATTATGTGCGATGGTACTGCTCGTAATTTGAAGATCGCGAAGATTTCTAATTCCACCCCCATCCATCGTTGTCAGACCAGTTCCGCTCACTGAATTCCCGCTAATCGTGCAATTCGTAACCGTCATGGACCCACCATTATCGATGCCGCCGCCGCCGCCACCGCCCAAGTTGAGGCCGAAGGAATCGGCAGCAAAGCATGAATTATCGCTGATCGTGGAATTAGTAATAGTCACTGAGCCGCCCAAGTAGTTCAATATCCCGCCGCCAGAGCTGCTTGCTACATCACCGCTTGAACCGGTGATATAGTACGCGGAATTGTTACTGATCGTACAACGCATGATGGTCATGTTACCCCCGCCATTGAGCACGCCTCCTCCGTTGCCACCGAGGAATTCCGTACCTGGCGCGTGATTACCTGAGATCGTGCTATCGATAAGCGTCAATACGCCAACGCTTCGAATGCCTGCCCCATCCTCCACACCAAGACCATTTGAGATCGTGAGGCTTGATATAGAAACCGTGACGTTGGATATGATGTCGAGAATTCGAAATGCAGGGGCAGTAGTGCTTCGCCGTAGCGTCAGGCGATCGGCGCCAGGGCCTGTGATAGTCAGATTTTTATCGATTTGTAATTCACTACTAGTTAGGCGAACCGTCGTAACGTTCGCCGCGAAATTGATTGTATCGCCTGACGAGGCGCCAAAGATCGCTTGCCGTAAGGAACCTGGTCCGTTGTCATTCCCATTCGTGACCGTGATGGTAGCCGCTGTCGCAATGGTCGCACTGAATAACAGCACACCAGTCACGCAAGAGAGACAGAAACGCCAACACTTAAACAAGTAACGGTTGAGATACGTGGCAATGCGTTGCAGACGGCAAGCTTGCACAACCAAGGTCGAGCGGAAGATGTGGAGGGAGATGTAATTTTTATTCATATCGGTATCCTGTCAGCAACGGAAATTGCATTGCATCGTGTTGCGAGACATTCGCCCCGGTTATACCCAATTCGGTGTCGTTATGTCAAGCCTGTTCGAAGCTGCTATGGCGCGTAACAGCTGCGTGTTTCAGCACACGCCACTGGACTTCCGTGGAAACCGTCTCGCGTTAAAAAAACGACGAGCTATTGCGGCATTGGACTAAGCTGGTGGGACGGAGATCAACCAGCGAGGGAGACGCGGAAACAGTTCACCTGGAACCTCGAGCCAACCACCGACGCGAGCATCTCCTTGCACGGGCGCAAATTAGCTCAGTCGCTGTTTCCAGCCGCTCCCATGTCCAGATCGTACACTTCTACGAGAGCAACGCCGACAACGATGTTCTTGCCGCGTACGATTGCGGTGTAGTTACCTGCCGGCAAGTTCGCAATGATTGCAGACTCAGTTGGCACTGTCGGAGCGAATCCGCTGGCTCGGATTGCGGCGACCTGGTCTGCGGTGATAATGCCTCCCTTTATCGTATGCTGCCAATCATCGTTAGAGGCAATCAGCGCTCCGGTAGCGTCGTGCAGCTCCAATCTTGGATCAGGCAATCCATTCACAATGCCATATGGAATGAGTTCAGGGCCAATGGCGCGGATGATCACCCTCTTTGCGACCGCACCTTGAACAATGAAACCGCCAATCATCACCTCGTCATTGGTCTGCACAAAGCCGCGAGTGCTGATGTTACTCAAAACTGAGGGAGAAGGAATAGTTTCGCTGAGGTCGTACGCTTCGACTAGGGCAACGCCCATTGTGTTGTTCACACCCCGTATGATTGCGGTGTAGTTACCCGGTGGGAGATTCGCGATGATCGCGGACTCAGTCGCAACCGTAGGGGCGTGCCCGCTGTTTTGGAGCCAATTATCGTTAGAGGCGATCAGTGCCCCTGTGCCGTCGTGCAGCTCCAATGTCGGATTCTCTAGTACATTGGGAACCCCATATGGAATGAGTTCAGGCCCAATGGCTCGCAGGATCAACTTCTTTGGTCCAGTTCCTTCAACGATGAAGCCGCCAATTATCACATTACCGCCTGTCTGTACCAGGGCGCGCGTACTGATGTTTGTTAGCTGTGAAGCAGTCGGCGCCGCGTCAGTTATACCGGTGGTCACCCCCACAGCGGCACCGGCCGTAAGACAAACGACGAATAACGATAGAAAAAGCTTTTTCATAACGATTACGTAATCGCGCCTGACGCGTTCGAAGGTCGCAGAGTCTGTCAAAAAAGTTTACGGGTAAAAGAACAGACTGTCCGCGGCCGAAATTTACATCTTTTGAAAACCGGGGTCACTGGTCATCCGCACAGCTTTCCTGCAGCCGTTTTACAACGCCCCACGGATATGGCCTGCGCGCCTGGTTCAGAGATTTCGACGTGGAAAATGCCATGTGAGCCCAAACTTTGCCGTGCCGTTCATGCTTACCATCCTCCTCAGCCACGGTTCTGGAATCGGTCGGAGCAAGCTACGGAAAGCAAGCACGTGAAGCGGTAGGTCAAACCACGTTGCGGGATCGGCAAATTTGTGGGACCTATCGCTCAAAAGTGACAGCGGTCTTTCCAAGAGCTGCAAGCGCAGCCTGCCTGACGAATTCCAGAGCAGGATCAGTGCTGGTTTCGACCTCGTCGCGAGCCAGGTGTAAACCCAGCTGCGCAAGCGAAACTGCGATGCACGCCCGAATCCATTCAGAGCAATTGACGCATTGCGGCCGTGGGCTAATTAATGCCAGGTGGACTCTCAGCCGGGACGCTCTGAATACAAGAAGGTTTGGTCTGCGCTTTCAACCACGCACGATCAGGCGAAGTTGCATGTGATCGGTGTAACCGATGAGGATGCGCTCCGTGCAACGGGTGAGCAAACGTTGGGGTTTCTTCAGGAAAGCGTGGGTATTCGAAAAGATGACGTAGTGCTCGAGATCGGGTGCGGAGTGGGACGCGTTGGCAGAGTAGTGGCACCGCTCTGCCGAAAATGGATCGGCTGCGATGTCGCCTCGAATATGCTCTCGCTGACAGCGGAACGATTACAGGATTTGCCGAACGTGGAGCTGAAGGAGATATCCGGTTATGATTTGACCGGCGTTGCGGATGCGTCCGTGGATGTTGTTTATTGCACGGTCGTTTTCATGCATTTGGAATCTTGGGATCGATATAACTACATCCTGGAGGCGTTTCGTGTGTTGCGGCCCAACGGCCGAACCTATGTCGACAACATAAATCTCTGTGCGGAGGGCGGCTGGAAAGTATTTGAGGTCCACCGTGCGATGTCCTCCACAAACCGTCCGCCGCATATGACACAGAACTCCACGCCGCAAGAGATCGAGACGTACCTTCGACGCGCTGGCTTTTCTAAGGTACAGATTCGCACGAATGACGACTGGATCCGAGCTTCGGGGGTGAAGCCGGAATTGTTGGCCAATAGCTAACACCGGGTAGTGAAGCTTCCTTCTTTTTTCGCTGACGCAGCTGAGCGTGGGCGCGCCATCGATGAGCAGATCGCCAAAGCGAAGAAGAGATATTCGTGGTGGTTTAGCCACCCGCTGGATTGGCAACAACCGGTGCGAACACTTCACATCACAGGGTGGTGCCTAAATAAAAATGGAAAGGAAATTCGTGACATTCGGGCTCGAATCGGCCGCCACACGTTTCCTGGTAATTACGGGATTCGGCGCAAGGATGTGGTGGCGAGCCTCGGCATAACGAATGCCGGGCGAGTTGGATTCGCCATTGCGGTTCCGTTACCTTCAGGAAAATCACAGATCATCATGGAGGTTCAGGAGACGGATGGCGTTTGGCGGGCCATTGCGATTAACAACGTCTTCGGGGCCTCCGAGAGAGATTCGGAGGCTCCGATCGATCCGAAGTATTTTGTTCCGAACCCTGGGGCCAACCCACGGATTGAATTCTGGATCGATCAACCATCGGTTTGGTCGAGAAAAGTTCGCCATTTGCGGGTTTCCGGGTGGTGCCTTGCAGTCTCGGGCGCTGAAGTGACCGAGGTTCGAGCCCGCGTTCGGCACAAAGTCTTCCCCGCCCGTTTCGGCACCGTGCGGCCCGACATTGGACTTCTTTTTGATAACATGCCGGGCGCATTGCGGAGTGGTTTTTCACTAGCGGCGATCATTCCGCCCGGTCGCAGCCAATTCATCATCGAAGGACGGAGCGGCAACGGACCATGGGAAACCTTTTTCATTCATCCTGTGTGCGGGCCCATTTTTAAAGAGCAGTTTGATGAGACGCAGGAAATGGTGGGTGATTATCCATTCTGGATTCAACGCTACGATCGGCTGCGAAGAGATGACGTGCGGCGCATTCGGAAACAAATTACGCAGTTTCGCGAATCACCGCTGATTTCAGTTTTGCTGCCGGTTTACAACTCGAATTTAAAATGGCTCCGGCGCACTATTGAATCGGTACAAAACCAGTTGTACCCACGCTGGCAGCTTTGCATCGTCGATGATGCCTCTACGAGCCGAAACGTCTGGCAGCTCTTACAAAAGTACGCACGTAGGGATCTCCGGATTAAGATCATGCGTCGGGCGCAGAATGGACACATTTCAGCGGCGTCGAACGATTCGCTGAGCATGGCGGAGGGCGAGTTTGTGGCGCTGCTGGATCACGACGATGTGCTGGCACCAACCGCGCTTTACTTCGTAGCCCTGGCCTTGAACGAAAACCGAGAATTGCAACTGCTCTATAGCGACGAGGACAAGCTAGACACGAAGAATCGACGTTCCGATCCATACTTTAAATCCGATTGGAATCCCGAGCTTCTTCTCGCCCAAAACTTCGTGTCGCACCTCGGGGTTTACCGGACCGATCTGGTGCGCCGCGTGGGCGGATTTCGCGTCGGCTTTGAAGGCTCGCAGGATCATGACCTGACGCTGCGTTGCATAGAACAGATTCAGCCGGAGCAGATTAAGCATTTGCCACATGTTCTTTATCATTGGCGCATCACAGATGGAAGCACAGCGTCGCACGTTACGGCGAAACCATACGCGCAAAAGGCAGCTCGATCCGCTGTACAGGAACATCTCGATCGCACCGGCATCAAGGTAACGGTCGTGCCACACTATGGCGCGTACTTGCGAGCCAAGTATGCGCTTCCGGCGGAGCGGCCCCTCGTTTCAATTATCGTCCCAACGCGCGATCGCGCGTCGTTTCTCCAGAAATGCCTCGAAAGTATTTTCGAGAAAACGGATTATCGAAACTACGAACTGATCGTGCTCGATAACGAAAGTCGCGAAACCGAAACGGTGGAGTTGCTGAAGGCGCTGGAAAAGCGGGAGCGCGTGCGCGTCGAGCGGATCGATGGGCCGTTCAATTACAGCCGATTAAACAATCGCGGCGTCGAATTAGCTCGCGGATCATTCATTGCACTGCTCAACAATGACGTGGAAGTGCTCGACCATGATTGGCTGAGCGAACTGGTGAGCCGCGCATTACGACCGGAGATAGGACTGGTTGGCGCACGCCTCTGGTATCCGAACGGCCCGATCCAGCATGGTGGAGTGATTCTGGGCGCGGGCGGAATTGCTGGCCACGCACACGTCGGAATCCGGCATGAGCCAGGCTACTTTGCTCG
>QHOR01000235.1:0-3073 GCA_003219395.1 Verrucomicrobiota bacterium
GCAACGTTGCCGCCGTTCGTGTTTGCTTAGCTGCAGCGTTTCCAGAATCGCCATGATGTTCTGTTCCACCGTCATTTTGCGGAAAATCGATTCCTCCTGCGGCAGATAACCCATTCCTAGCCGCGCTCGCTTGAACATCGGAAAAGTCGTCACGTCCTGCCCACGGAAAATAACGCTCCCACTGTTTGGCCGAACAAGCCCGACGATCATGTAGAATGTCGTCGTTTTTCCGGCGCCATTGGGCCCGAGCAGCCCAACGATCTCGCCCGCTTTGACGTTAACGTTGATGCCGTTGACGACAGCTCGGCCGCCGTAAATTTTTACTAACTCCTGCGTCGACAAAACATCTGGCGGAACGGTGGTCTTCATCCCCATCGGGGAAGGGGCGGCGGTCGTGCTAATCATGGCTTGGGCGATCGCGCTGGCGACGCGGAACCGGCCTTTTCGTCCTTTGGCTCCTGACGTATTTCGGTCCGACTGGGACCGTGAGTATTGAGGTGTCCATCCTGATTGATAACCATGACTGTCTCCGCGCTGGTCGCGATGTGCATGTTCAATCCTTGTTGGACTTTTGGCGTACCCGTCAGCTCGACGTTCCCATCGGCCGCGGTATAAACGGCGTGCTCGGAGCGACCAACTGCGTGCGTAGGCGGGCCGCCATTCGGGTCCGGTCGATCGCGTACCACTCCGACGTTGCCGTCCGCAATTGCCTTTTCGAGCCCCTGATCTTCACCGTGATGCAAATAAACGGTGAGCTTGTCTGATTGCAGATTGAAACGTGGGTCGAACACTTTTACGTGCCCGGTGAAAACGCCGACATTTTTACCCGAATCGAAAGACGCTTCGTCAGCATAAATCTCGGTCGTGATCGGTCCTTCGGTTTTCGAATCAGGCGCAAGTAAATTCTTATCCCCTTCCGTCTTCTTCGCTTTGGGCGAACTCGAGGCCTTGGAAGTCTGCGCGTTGGCAGTCGTTACGACGTCAGTTTGGCCAAACACAGTGATCGCCAGCGCAAACATTATGAGCCCACACAATTTCATGGCGATGGCTGCGGCCTGAGTTTCGATTGATCGGTGATCACCATTTTGACATTGCCGGTTACGGTACCGTGACGCGCGCTGGTATCGAAACGGGCGGTATCGCCTACGATCTCGAAATCGGCGCGCTTGATCGTGGTCCTTTGCGGTGAGGTAAGAACATGGGTATTCAAGTCCAGCACGGAATCTGCCATCGCGATCTGAAGATCGACCTTATTGTCAACCGTGTAGGTAGTAATGTTCAACTCGCGAAATTGCATGTGGTCCTGATCGACTCGGCGCGCCGTCCCAGCGACAAAACGCCCTCGTAAATGTCCATTTCCATCGATATCGGGCAGGACGAGACCCTTGGCTTCATGGCCAATCGGCAGAGGAACCGGTGCGCCGTTTGATTCCGGGCTTTGACTCGCAGATTGCTCCGCCCCGTGGGACTCCTTTCCTTTTTTCTTGTCGTGCTTTTTCGCCTCCTGCGCGAAATCGGCCGGCGCAACGAGAAAACTTGCGCCAAGGAGACTAAAAACAAGAGCGCGCCGTGCGCGACCGTTAAGAAACGGCAGCATGAACAGCTTTTAACACGCGAAGAATCTTCGGCAAATTTTTTAGGGGCAACTGATTCGGTCCATCGGATAACGCGCTCTCTGGATTCTCGTGCACTTCCATGAAAATGCCATCGCATCCGGCCGCCACGGCGGCGCGGGCCAGTAATGGTGCAAGCTCGCCGTCACCGGAAGTCGAGTCACCGGCTCCGCCCGGACGTTGCACAGAATGGGTCGCGTCAAAAATCACTGGGTAACCGGCCTCACGAATCCAGGCGAGCGAACGGAAATCGGCGACGAGATTGTTATAGCCGAAGGTGGTACCGCGTTCGGTGAAAAGGAATTGTTTGGCGCCAAATTTCTCCAGCTTTTCCGCAATATTTTTGACATCCCACGGCGCAAGAAATTGGCCTTTCTTGACGTTGACAGCGCGGCCTGTCTCTGCGGCCGCGCGCAGTAAGTCGGTTTGGCGGCAGAGAAAAGCCGGGATTTGCAACAGATCGATGAATTCGCCGGCCATTTCCGATTCGGCGATTGAATGGACGTCAGTCGTTACCGGGATGTTTAGCTCTCGGCCGATGGAAGCGAGGATTTCGCAGCCTTCTCGTGCTCCAATTCCGCGAAATGAATTTGCCGAGGTGCGATTCGCTTTGTCATAGGAAGCTTTGAAAATGAACCGCACTTTTTCTGTCGCACAAATCGTCGCAATTTTTTGCGCCATTCGTCGAACGAATTTTTCGGATTCAATTACGCAGGGGCCGAGAATGAACGCCGGAGCGCGGCCCCCGATGATGACATTTCCGATTTTTAGGGCTTTCACGTCGATAAACGATTGAGCAGGAAGAGGTGTCGCACAACGGTCATTAACCGAACACCAACCATGGGCTGCCCTCAGCTTTGTGTTCGGTCGTGTCCTTTATACGAAATTGTTTGTGACGCCAAATCGTAGATGACGAACGGCAGATAGAGCACAATGAAAAACGCCAGCGCGAGCAAATGCATTTGGACGAGGTAAAGCGGGCGGTTGTCTGAGAGAAGGTAGAGCAGAGTTTGCGCTTCGGGTTTGTGAAGAAGAAAACCGTAATTGAATCCGGTAAACTCGTCGGCTGCGAGGGTGAGAATGAAATAAACCTCGGTCCAAAGGAAAACGCGGACAATGGAAAACGCGCATGGTCGCAGATGATGTCTCAACATTAGGAAAACAATCCCGATGATGATGCCGCAGTGCGAAATAAAGAAACTGAAGAATCGGAAGTCCGGAAAACCATAGGGCAGATTCGGAGTGAGCACGGCTTGGACGGTACCGCCGATCCCCCAAAAATACGCGACCTCGAACCAGCGTGGGCGCCGGGTCCACATGGCGATGATGATCACAACCATGGCCCAGTCGCAGAGTTGCATCGGTAAAAGTTGCTTCCAACTGACGGCGCCGAACTGCCGGACTAACGACAGATAGACTAAATAATTCAACACCAGCACGAGAGAAAGCATCCCGACAAC
>QHOR01000235.1:3194-3597 GCA_003219395.1 Verrucomicrobiota bacterium
GACCGCCGCTACAACCTTCGGCTTAGCGGATTACCCAGAGATTGCAGGGAATAACATCAATGAGCCATTCCAGGTTGGAAGGCAACTGCCCGGCATTTTTCGCTGGATCGAGCGGCACGACCAGCAAATCTGCTTCGACAGAGCTTACAAAATCGGCGGCGGCAAATCCGGTATTGCCGCGAATGAAGCGAACTTCGATTGGCACATCCGTATGGCCGAGATCGAGAACAAAGTGTTCCAATTTCGCTTCCTCATCGGTTTCCACTCGGGTGCCGTCTTGTTTTGCGCGAGCTTCGTCGAAGGTAGTAATCAGGCGAACCACGTAAACGCGCTGAGATCCTTCTCGCGCGGCGAGATGGAGCGCTCGGCGCAGGCTATTTGAACCGTGCTCAGAATATTCGGC
>QHOR01000009.1 GCA_003219395.1 Verrucomicrobiota bacterium
GCTGTTACCCGGGCGAACGCGGTGAACCGCGCAACGAACTCTTCGCTGAAGATGTCGATGTCATCAGGCCACCCGTAGTGCCATAGGTCCCAGATGACTTCTGTTTCGCTGTCGCACGCTGCGTCGATGATTGTGTCGGCGCTTGAAAAGTCGAACTGGCCCGGCTGAGCTTCGATCAAGTGCCAGCGCAGTCCCTCCCGCACCGTTCGGATTCCATAGCGTTGCAGCAGCCGGAAATCGCTGCGCGCGAACGCGTCGTGTCTTGTCGAGTGGACGAGATCCAGTCGTTTGCCGCTGCGCAAGCGGTGCGTTGAGCACTCAAACCCGCCGAGAAAAAAACTTTGGAATGCAGTCGTTCTCGTGTTCACCTCCGTGGCTCTCCAACCGGCACGCGAGCGATTACACTGACTGAAGGACAGACTCAGATCTAACGCAAGCTTCCGATACAAAGTCAATGCCTGTCCAATGACCTGATCCATATTGTAGTAACGATACGTCGCAAGCCGGCCTACGAAATGGACATCGCGCCGCCGTTCCGCCAGCGCGCGGTACTTCGCATACACAGCGGCGTTCGCCGGCTGCGGAATTGGATAGTACGGGTCGCCGCTCGCCTGCGGATATTCATAGACTATGCTGGTGCGGGAGTGCTGCTGGCCGGTCAGATGTTTGAATTCGGTGACGCGGGTGTAATCGAATTCGTTGGGATAATTTACGACCCCAACCGGTTGATGCCATTTTTCGTTGAGCGTCTGGTGTTGAAAACGTAGTGAGCGATATGGCAGCTTGCCAAAACGAAAATCGAAAAACTCATCTACTGGTCCGGTATAGATGATCTGCTGGACATTGACTTCGTCGCGCAGTTCCCGGTAATCGACGCCTAGCGCCAGCTGAATGTTCTCGTGATCGACCATGTTTTCGAACATGTGTGTGAACCCATGCTTCGGCATCGATTGGAAGCGGTCCGTAAAATAGCGATCGTCACGGTTGGTACGCACGGGGATGCGCGCGGCAACCTGTGCATCAAGCTGTGATGGATCGATGCCCCACTGTTTGCGCGTGTAATTGCGGAAGAATTTCTCGTACAGATCGCGTCCCACGCGACTGAGCACCACTTGCTCTGAGGTGCGCGGGCACGCGCATGGAATTGCACGGGTAACAAGGAACTCCTCTACCTGGCTTTCCGTCAGTTTGAGTCCATAGAGGCGGTTGATGGTGTCCAGGTTGATTGGAATCGGCAACAGCTTCCCCTCTACGCATGCAAGCACGCGATGCTCATAGGCGCGCCAGCCAGTAAAACGGGAAAGGTAATTGAAAATATCCTGCGAGTTCGTGTGAAAAATGTGCGGTCCATATTTGTGCACGAGAAGGCCAGCCGAATCCCGATGGTCGTACGCATTACCGCCAATGTGATTGCGTCGATCGCAGAGCAACACTGATTTTCCAGCGCCGACTGCGAGGCGCTCGGCAAGCACGCTTCCTGCAAAGCCCGCACCAACTATCAGGTAGTCAAACGAGTAGCTCACGCTGCGTGCGCGCGTAAAGCGCGTTGGCTACGGAGGCCTTGTTCGATGTGTCGTTCCAGGCGCGCAACGATGGATTCCCACGAATTTCGCGCGGCGAGTGCAACGGCGTGCTCAATCCTGCGCGGTTCCGGCTGCACAGCCAGACGTTCACAAGCTTTCGCAAATTCGCGTGCGTTCTCTGCGACCGTAATTATCTGACTGAATTGCGCGACAACATCTTCTACTGCAGTGGAAACAATCGGGCGACCTGTTGCCATGTATTCAAGAGCTTTCGTCGGATTAATGAAACGAGTGGCCTCATTCATTGCAAAAGGCATGATGCAAACATCAAAAGCTTTCGCATACCTGGGGAGATCCGCATACTGTCGTCCGCCTAGCCAGTGCAAATTGTCGCGGCGCGGAAACAAACCAGGATCGACTTTCGTCGAAGGTCCGACGATTGCGACGCTGCCTGTCGTAGAGTCCGCGAGCGTATCGATCAAGTGATAGTCGATTCGTTCGTCAACTACCCCGATATAGCCGAAGATCGGACGCGGTAAGTGAGTTAGCTCGTCCGCGATTCGGAGCTTCGGATCGCGGGCTTGCCCGAAATGTCGTGCGTCCACTCCACACCCATAACAAAAACAATTGGGATTGAACTCGCGTTTGGCCCGCCAGATTCTTGGCCCACCAGCGAAGACAATATCGGCAATTTCAAGCAGCTCACGTTCACGGCAGGCGAGTTCGGCTGGTGCACCATCAAAGAGCGAAAGCTCATCCATGCAATCATAAACGATGAGTTGCTCGCCCAATTGTCCGGCAACCGCGGTGACTGCCATCGGATCGTAGAACCATTGCACGATTGAAGTAAACTTCTGACCCAGTGGACCGCTTAACAGTGACTGGAGCACTCGGCGGCGTTCCTTATCGACCCACGGCGTATCACTCCAGCGACTCCGCGGGATTTTGATTTGCAGCACACTCACATTTGGTAGGTCGCTCACTTCGCGCAAACGCACGCGGGTAGCAGGTATCTGATCACAGGCCTCGGGCGTTTCGACAAACAGAACCCTGTGCTTACGAGAGAGCCGAGAGAGAAATTGCTGCGGCCGCTGCCAAACCCAGTCCCATTTTAAATGGGAGTGCACAATGATCGAGTAATCCTCCAAATCATGCACGCCCGTTACTTTCGTTACTTCCCCGTTTTGTTTCATCTGTGTGCATGAAATCGCCGCTCGTCGCAGCAGCCGACGTGCGAAAACTCCCCTACCGCCATGTAGGAATTTTCTCGATGCAGCCTGATCAGCGTGCGCCATCTGCAATTTCGCAGACAAACACCGGCGCTTTAATTCCTGTTTGTGTCGTGTAATCCGCTGCCAACTGCTTCGCGGCTTTTTCAGCGACGGACCGTTCACACAATGTCACAGTCGCTCCGCCAAATCCCGCACCCGTGAGACGCGAGCCAAGCACGCCAGGCAGTCGCTGTGCCATTGAGACGAGCAGGTCGAGCTCAGGGGTGCTGTTCTCAAAATTTCGGCGCGAACTTTCGTGCGACGCATTCATGAGCTTTCCAAATTCCCGCGCGTCCCCTGCTTCGAGCAATTCCACGGCGCGCCGAACGCGCTCGTTTTCTTCGACCACATGTCGTGCACGGTGCCGCAACAGTGCCGGAATGTCTGCGCGTCGATCGATCTGGGCCGATTTCAGGTCTCGCAATGCGCGGACACCAAACGCGCGCGCCGCAGCCTGCGTTTCGCTTTGGCGCACATTGTATTCGCCATTCGCAAGCTCGCGCCTCACTCCCGATTCCGAGATGATCAGGGCCAGCGAACAAGGAACCGAAACCGCGCGAATTTCTTCTGTGCGAGAGTCGAAGAGCACGGCTTGTTGAGCGCGGCTGAACAGCGAGATTACCTGGTCGAGTAGACCGGACTTGACACCTAGGTAACGATGCTCTGCACGCTGGCAGGCCTTGGCGATTTCAAGCCGTGACAGATCGAACGGGAAGAGCTTTAACAGGAACAATGCAGTAGCAACCTCAAGCGCCGCCGAGCTGGATAACCCAGCGCCGATCGGCAGATCGCCAGTTATCTCGGCGCTGAAACCACCAACAGGGACCTTAAGCTCCCGCAGTTCGTCAGCGACTCCGAGGACATAGTTCGCCCAACGTGTTTCGCTAACTGGGCGCAGCGCGGTTCGGTTTATTTGTACCTGACCGAAACTGGTGGAACCTATCCGAATAACACGGGGGTGCCTTTTACCAGAGACGCGAGTGAAGCGATTGATTGCCGCGCCTAGAACTACGCCTTCGTTGTAATCGGTGTGATTACCGAGTAGTTCAACACGACCCGGTGCACAGGCGGATACTGGGTCGCGCGCAGTCACAGGAATTACTCGATGATCATCGTAGGTCCGAGTGGATAACGACCTGTATTATGTCCATAAATCGTCAACCCGCCTTGCGGCCGTTCATCACGCGGCACACCACAGCTCAACCGCAGATCACTTCCGTGCGAATTGTTTACAACCTGCCGCAGTAGCTCGCCTTCTATGGTCGCATGGCAGAGATAACCATATCCGCCGCGACCGCCGCTTAGATACGTCAATGCGCCGCGTGCATCGTGAGGATGGTTCGGCAGGATTGCCCGATAAATGGGAATGCCATTCAGGAGGAGACGCAATGTGCTCGGCTGGACAAACCGATCTGTTTGCGCCGAGCCCTCGCGTAACGATGACGCTTCGCAAAGCACAGTCAATCGGGAGCAGTGTCGCATCAGTTCCGGACTGGCTGCGAACAGGTATTCAAAAAAACCGCGTGTCCCACCGCAGGCCAGGCCGACGCTTGCTGCTTCTGCTTTGGTGGAACGATATCGGCTCCATTCCGCTCTGCTCCACCTGTGCGCGTCCACACGCACCACAACACGCGAGTCCAATTCCTCCAATGCCGGATACCCGGCGTCGACGAAAAACTGAACATAATTCGTGGCGACAACCGTTCCGTCCCCGACGACTGCCTGCACCCACAAAGTGCAAAGCATTGTCTGGTGGGGCATTCGTAATGTAAGTCGCTTCGCAAGCTCCATTCGCAGGTGTGGAAACGCTATTGGCTGCTGGTCTGCGATAATCGCATCACGCATCCAGCCTAGCGAATCGATACCGCCGAGGCGCCATTGCAAAAGCACGTCACTCTTTTGGACGCGGGAAAAATGCGATGAGAAAATGTCCACGGTGATTTCTTCTCCCGGAGCGCAATGACGTATCGGAGGCGAATCAATCGGCAGTACATCGCCTGCATTAACGATGTTCGGGTCATAGCCGAAATCCTTTGGTGTGCGGTCGTAGTTCAGGAAACCGTTGCGCTCCCATTCAACGTCGTGCAGCTCTGTGTAGATGTAAGCTGAGAGCTGCCCATGACGTCGCAGTTCATTTGTGAGAAACTTAAAGCTCCAGCTTGTGTCCAAATCACCATCGAGGGCGGCGATACCCCCGTATTCACTCGCAACCAAGGGCTGGGCCTGCTGCTGGAATCCCGGCACATAGTTGAAACTAGATCCGGCGTACGTCTGTTCCACTACCTCGTTGATCCAGCGGCGGGCTGTCGAATAGTCACTCGTATAAAAGTGCCATGAATTGATATCGGTTTCTCCGTGTCCGTAGTATTGCAAATGTTCCCAGGCCACTACGCTCATGTCTTCAATCAACCGCGTCGGATCGAGTGATTTGGCCAGCTTCCACATTGCCTGGATCCATTTGTATGCATCTTCGTTGCTCAATTTTTCACCGCGAATTCTGAGGGGCTTTCCGAAAGCTGGCGGCACGGGATTAATCAATTTCATGAACTCGGCCTGCCCGCCGAATCCCCATGTTTCGTTGAATAAACACCACGCAACGATCGACGGGTGGTTGAAATCGCGGGCGATTGCCGCGCGCATGGTTGCTTCATAACGGGATCGGCCATTCTCGGTGTCTCCGCCTTCGCCGAAGTTAGGGAAGTCGCACATCAGCAGAATGCCAAGTGTATCGGCCCAGTAGAGAAACATTGGATCGTCGATCTTGATGTGCACACGCAGTAGATCGAAGCCAACGCGTTTTGCGTACGCAATGTCGTCGTAGAGTATCTGAGTGTCGCCAGCTGTATAAACCCCGTCCGGATAATATGACTGATAAAGCGCGCCTCGTAAGTAAATTGGTTCGCCATTGAGGGACAAACTTCCAGGTGCGGTGGATTGTTGACCGCTCACCGCCCCGAGGCTTCGCATGCCGAAGTAGCTCCGGACGACATCGTCGACGCTATCGGCGTGCAGTCGAAATTCCACAGAGTAGAGCTGCGGCAAAGTTGTGTCCCATAGCATCGGATTGCCAACATGTAGCTTGGCTTCGGCAACTCCAGCTTGCACTGGCGCACTCGTACACAGTTGTTCGCCAGCCGGACTGGTAGCGCGTATCGAAACCGTTGATCCGCCTGCGCAGAAAACTCGGAATTTCACCGTCGCGGCTTCGATATCACTTGTAACTTCGAATCGCTCGATGAACTCCGGCGCGCGGGGCTCCACAAACACGGTCTGCCAGATTCCGCTGGCAGTAGAATACCAGCCCCATTGTTTCCCGGCCGGTTGCTCATAATTTTGCATTGGGTCTTCTACTCGAATCACAATCGTACCGGCGAGTTCGCCGTGCGCCTCACGCCGGAGAGTGTCAGTGAGATCGAACTCAAAAGGCGTAAAGCCGCCTTCATGCGTTCCAAGCAGCTGGCCGTTACACCATGCGTCGGTGTAAAAATCGGCCGCTCCAATCGTGAGAATCACCCGCTTCCTGGTCCATTTGTCATTAGCCGGAATTCGGACGTCGCGCCGATACCAGCCGATCTCGAAACGCGTCGCGCTGCGGTAGTTGTGCGAAGTAACCTCAAGCGGGTTCCGGTAAACACGAGTTGAGTAGTAATGATCGTTTCCGGCAGCATCAGCTTCGCCCCAGGCGGCCAGCGATTCCCAGCAAAATGGCACGATGATCTGATCACGCCATGGCTGTTCGTTTGGCCCGAACCAGCGCTGCTGGCGTCCGCGATCATCCGGGTCGAAACGAAATTGCCATGCGCCGTTCAGATTCAGCCAGTCGACGCCTTGCACAAAGGTTCGTTGCCTGTCCGGCCGCGGATATTCCGGCCGCGGTAAAAATGTCCGAGTGCGCATTGTCGGATGCGCGGAAAGAACCGATGGTTATTCTTTCGCGATCTTCCCTCCCCAACCTAAAATTTTGGCCTTCGCCCCAGCTGCTTCAGCTTCCTTGATGTTGCCGGCGCGGTTATAAAATAGCGAGAGACTTGTCCAGCCGATCTGATCGTTCGGCCGAAGCTCGACCGCTTTGCTGCCAGCTTCGATCGCTTCATTAAAGCGCCCAAGTTTCATCAGGGCCATGCCAAGGGCGTGCCAGCCATCGAAAAAATCCGGCGCCATCTGTACGCAGCGCCTGTACTTTTCCACCGCGCTGTCGAGATCGCCAACTGCCAGGTCTCCGTTGGCGTCGTCAAAGATTTCGTCGTGCGTCTGTTGCATCCTTCGAAGAAGAAACCACGAATGAACACGAATTAATACTTAATAATACGAGTCGTCTTCTCATGCCATTCTGAGGGAAGCGAAGAATAATCTTGTCACTCATGGGATTGCCGCAATGCAATCGATCCGTCAGTCGTTTTCAGGCATTCGTGTCCATTGTGGTCAAGTCGACTGGCTTAGCCTTTCTGAAATTGCAAGCCGGCGGCTTGCCCGCGGTCGCGCAGCCATTCCATGAAAACGATTCGCCGTTTGTTATCGAGAAGCCTTTTCTCATACTCGGCCTTCTTTTCAGCAGCCTTGGCGTCGGCTAATGGTTCGCGCTTTTCCAGAACGGCGATGAATCCATTTTCACCAGCTGGGAAAAAATCACTAGTCTCGCCTGGATTCAGGAACGCCACCGCCTGTTTGATAGCGGGAAGATCAGCCGGTTCGTTCTTTTTCGGTTCTTTGTCCTGCTGTTTTGTTTTCTCCTCTTCGAACAGTGAGAACGGCGGAACTTTCTCGCTCTTCGCTCCAGATTTCTGAATCGCTGCTTCAAGTGGTTGTCCGGACTGTTTCGCTTCGCGTAATTGCTGGACGACCTCCGCTGCCTTTGTGGACATCAGCTCGCGCGCCTTTGACTTCTTGATTGTCTCCACAATTTTCGGCTTCGCTTCTTCGAGTGTAAGCGGACGCGCCTCAGTAATTCCTGCGAGATGCAAAATATAAAATCCATCCGCTACCTGAATGGGATCGCTGTTTGGCTCCTGCATCGAAAGCTTGAAAGCCGCGACGCTAAGTTGTGTATCGCCCTTCAACTGCGGATCAGGCTCTGCTTTGGTAAATTCGCCGGTCTCATGAACCGGCAGCTTAAGTTTCTCAGCGGCTTGCTTGAAATCAGCCCCTTTATCTAACAGCGCCTGCGTGAAATCAGTCGCGCGATCGGAAAGTTTTTGTAAAGCCTCGATGCGCTCTTTTCCGGTTAATTTCTTTTCCTCATCAGTCAGTGCGAGGCTGACAAACTCGACCTTGCGTTTTTCATCCGTTTTCAGCTCCGCTTTGTGCGCGTCATAATGCTTCCGTACATCTTCGTCACTCACTTGAATGTCCTTGATAAAATCAGCAGATTGAAATCGAACGAGCGTCACAAACAATGTGTCGTGACCGCGCTGAAAATTTTCATCGACCTCCCCTTTGGGAACTGTAACACCCGTGGCTAAGAGCTGTTTGATTTGGTTCAACGAGAGCTGGTCGCGCACCAGTTGCTCGACATGCTCTTCGGCAAGACCCATTGGGGCCAATGCGTTCTGCGCAAAATCGGTGAATTTTTTCATGTCGAATCCCGAATCGCCCTGGAACGCCGGCAAAGTTCGCACGACTTCGGCAATTTCAGCGTAACCGGGACGAATACCGAGCCGAGCCGCTTCGTGCCGAAGGACCAGCAGATTGATAACAAATTGGACGGCAGTCTGATTCGGGTTCTGGCCGGCGCCTGCCGTCAAAGTTTGTACGAAATCAGACATACCGAGTGCCTGCGCCAGAGTGAGCAGGCGCACCGTTTGCTGCGCTTCCAGCATCGAAACATTCCGATCGTAAATGCGAGCAAACTTATCGGAGCGCATCGCGCCATAATCCGGCCTTTGAACGAAATAAAAGATGAACGGGATCGCCAGAATCGCGATCACGATCATCAGCCAGTCCCGGTGCTTGCGCAGTAACTTCATCATAACGGAGAAAATTGTAGCGGCGGCTGTGCTCAGCCGCAACCAGGTGAGATGTGAGAGCTGCTATGCTCGGCTACTTCTCGCTCTTCAGTTCGTTTGCCGTTTCTCGGATCAATTCCCAAGCGTCGCGTAAATGCTCTTCCGTGGTGAGCACGTTACCGAGACCGACCCGCAACACCGTCCGGCCATGTAGTTTCGTATGCGTGAGATAAGCGCGACCGCTTGTATTGATCTTTTCGACAATTTCACTGTTTAACTGGTCGCCCTTTGACTCGTTAGGCCGATTGGCGAAGTGCGGCGCGACCACAGCCTGCTCGCCGCGGTGAGGCCGCGCCGCGGGTGATGCACGACCCGGCGAGCCGTGGCTACCGATATATCGAAAACAAACCACGCCCATGCTGGCCCCCGCTACAAGCTCGAAGCGATTGTCGCTCTTGATCCAATCGGCGAAAACGTTCGCCAGTCGAACAAATTCGCGAAGTCGCGCAGCCATTCCTTCCCGGCCAAAGCTGCGAAAGATCACCCACGCTTTTAGCGCGCGAAATCTGCGCCCGAGCTGGATGCCGTAATCCATATAATTCTTCCGCGCCTCGGCCGTGTCGCCACGCAAATATTCGGGCACCAGCGTGAAGACGCGTCGCAGCCGCTCAAGATCACGCACGTAAAGCACACTGAAATCCAGGGGGACAAAGAGACTTTTGTGCGGGTTCACCACGATGGAATCTGCTTCAGTCCAACCCTTCGTCAGCGACGTTTTCTCTGGCAGAATGGCGAAGCCGGCGCCGTAAGCGCCGTCGATGTGAAGCCACATTTTGTTTTCGCGGCAAACACTGGCGATCTCAGGAATGGGATCAACGCTTGCCGTTGAAGTAGTGCCAACTGTCGCGATGACCGCCAATGGTTTGAAGCTAGCGCGAAGGTCGCGCGCGATCATTTCCCGCAATGCCCTCGGATCCATCCGAAAAGCCGCGTCCGTCGAAACACGCTGCACGTTTTCTTCACCCAGGCCGAGCGCAATCGCTGCCTTCTCGGCGGAGCTATGCGCTTGGTCAGAAGCGTAAATGCGGAACACCGGCGCGCCGGCACCCACTAATCCATGCTTTCGCACTGATGGCGCAGCCTCCTCGCGTGCCACAGCAAGCGCATGCATTACGCCCACCGACGCGGTGTCGTACACGATGCCGCCAAATTCTTGCGGCAAATGCATCCATTGCCGAATCCAATCGACGACCAACGTCTCCAGTTCAGTCGCAGCGGGACAGGTTCGCCACGTCATCGCGTTCACATTGAGCGGCGCAGTGATCATTTCGCCAAGAATTGCAGGAGCGGTCGTCGTCCAGCCAAAATAGCCAAGAAACATGGGATGACTCCAGTGCACCATGCCGGGAACAATGGTCCGATCGACATCGGCGAGAATTTTCTCGAACGGCTCGCCTTCTTCCGGCGGCTCAACCGGAAGTGCGGCAAGGATCGCGCCCGCTTTATTGTTAGGCGCAACTCTCAGGCATTCTAAGTCTCGTCGAAAATCCGCGATCCAATCCGCAACCTCGTGCAGCTGTCTGCGGAATTCTTCGGGTGAAGTATCACCGAGTTTGTCCAGACGGCCCGGCAAATTTTCTCGTTCATTTTGCATGCCTTCCTCTCATTAACACCCTGCTTTAGCTGGGAGCCAGTCGCCAGCTAAAAACTTGGAAACCGCTGAGCGGTTCGAGCGGTTTGATGCCGGATGCACCGGGCTAAAGCCAGGTGTCAATGAAAGGAGAGACACGCGGCAAACCGGAGACATGCACATTAAAACGCAAACCCAAAACTGAAATGAAATGCGCCGAAATCTTCATCGGGACGAGGATCGGGATTGACGCCGTAATCGAGACGAATGGGGCCGACCGGTAGTTTATAACGCAAACCCGCGCCAATGGCATAACGCATATCATCTAGACCAATGTCTTCTGACGTCGGCAAGAGATTGCCGGCATCAGCAAAGACGGCACCCTGCAATTCGCCGAGAATTGGGAAAGTGTATTCGACATTAAATACCGTGAAGAATTCTCCACCGACAGGATGGCCGTGATTATCGTGCGGGCCAAGATCGCGTTCGCCGAAACTGCGCACGGTTGTGGCGCCGCCAATGAAAAAACGTTCGTCAATCGGAATGGCAGTCGCTTCGTCGGAGCCACTGTTAGTAAGCGAGTGGATTACACCGGTGCGCGCGCCAAATGCAATCGAGGACTGGCGAAACCAACGCTGCAACAATGTGCCAGGGGGTTGATCTTCCACTACACCCGGCGTGAGCGGCTTGGGTCCGAATGGAAGATAGTAACCGACGCGCATCGTGCTTCTAATGAATTCGATATCGCTCCCCAACGCGCTCGAAGCTACATCAAGTGTGTTACCGATGAGAAATCCGCGCGGATTAACATATGGGCTCTCACGCAGATCAAGCGTGTTGGTGAGTCCGATGGTGTCTACCTGGTAATCCTCTGGTCCAAGGAGAAAGCTCGGCCTTATCTCTGAATCGGTGATCTTCACATGACGAACCGAGAAAATCAGAGCGGCCTCATCGTTTTTGGTAATTTTGCGACTGAGTTCGAGTCGTCCGCCCAATTCGAATTTTGAATAACCATCGTAGTCATAAGTAAGGGCGAACAGTCGCGCCGTGAAAACGAAGTCTGTGTCAAAAAAGAACGGATCCTCGTAGAGAATTTCGCCTCTGTAACTGCGTTGTGAGACCTCGATCGACGCCGTGACCGGCCGGCCGTACCCGAACAGATCGCGATCGCCCACCTGTACACCTGCGAGTGCGCCTTCGTAAGTGTCGAATCCGACCCAAAAACCAAATTCCTTGCTCTTGGCTTCCTCGGCCGAAATGTCGAGTCGCAATAGATGTCCATCTACTGGAACTGGCTTGATTTGCAGCAAGTTGAATTGCCCCGTCTTCATAAGCGTCCGAAACCGCTCATCGAGAACATCCGGGCTGTAGGTTTTTCCACTCAATCTGGTAAACCGCTTCGTCACGAAACTCGGATGCAGGCGCGTCAGCCCGCTGACTGTCACACCGTCGAAGTAGTAAACGGGTCCTGCCGAGATCACGATTTGCACCGACACTCGGCCATTCACCGCTTCCTCCGGAGCGCCGCTGGCGTCAACTTTAACGTCGTAATAGCCACGGGCTTTGTAATATG
>QHOR01000236.1 GCA_003219395.1 Verrucomicrobiota bacterium
TTAAGCCCGAAAACATCATGCTCAGGCGTGATGGTATCGCCAAGGTCCTGGACTTCGGCCTGGCCAGAATAACTGAGCGGCTACCGCCTGAATCTGTAGACACTGAAGCGCCGACCAGCTTCAAGACTGATCCCGGTATGGTCCTGGGAACGGCGATCTACATGTCGCCGGAACAGGCGCGGGCACTCGACGTCGATGCGCGCACAGACATCTTCAGTCTGGGTGTTTTGATTTACGAACTGGTGACGGGAGTGCTGCCATTCGCGGGCTCGAACACGAACGAGATCATGGCCGCCATTCTGAGCGAAAGAGAGGTTTTACCGCTGACCCGCTACGCACCCGAGGCGCCGGTGGAACTACAACGCATTGTCGGCAAAGCAGTGCGCAAGAATCGCGATGAGCGTTACCAGACAGTCAAAGATCTTCTGCTCGATCTGAAAGCGCTGCGGCAGAGCCTGGAGATCGAGGCGCATCTGTCGCGCTCCGAGGCCGCCCATACCAGCGCAGTTTCAACGCGCGCCAGCAAAGAATCCGAACCAACAATGGTTGCTGCTGGTACGCCAACCCTTGAGGTCAGCCACGCCCAGCCAGCCGCAAGCGGTGCCCAAACTGTCTCAGTACTTGGACGCCACAAGATCGCCGCCGGTGTGATCGCCACAGTCATGGTGATTGCTGCGGTTGGGCTTGGCTTGTATCTGCGCGGCCGCAACGTTGACGCGGCGATCGATTCGATCGCCGTCCTGCCCTTCGAAAATCAGAGCCACGATCCGAATAGCGATTACCTGTCGGACGGGGTGACCGAAAGTATCATCAACAGTCTGACGCAGCTTCCGCATCTGAAGGTGATCGCGCGCAGTTCCGTTTTTCGCTACAAGGGCAAGCAAGCCGATCCGTTTACAGTGGGCCGGGAACTCGGCGTGCGCGCAGTTCTGACGGGGCGAATCATGCAGCGCGGCGACGCCATCGTGATCAGCACCGAGTTGCTTGACGTTCGCGACAACAAACAACTCTGGGGCGAACAATACAGTAAGAAGGTTTCCGATCTGCTGGCGGTGCAGCGGGACATCGCCACCGAAATCACCAGTAATCTTCGGCTGACGCTTTCGGGCGATGAGCAAAGCCGAGTCGGCAAGCATTACACCGAGAATCCCGAAGCGTATCGCCTTTACCTGCAAGGGCGATTCTATTGGAACCGGCGCACCCAAGACAGCTATCAGAAAGCCATCGATTATTTTCAGCAGGCCATCCAGAAAGACCCCAGCTACGCCCTCGCTTACACCGGGCTGGCCGACTGTTACAGTTTTTTAAGTAGCCAGGGCATTCGTTCACCTCAGGATGTTTTCCCGCTGGCAAAACAACTCGTTGTCTGAGGCGCACACGTCGCTGGCCTACGTCAAACTTTATTATGATTGGGATTGGATTGGCGCCGAGCGGGAATATCAGCAGGCGATTTCGCTGAATCCGAATTATCCTACGCCTCATCATGGCTACGCTTATCTCCTGATCTCTTCGGGACGAACTGAGGAGGCGCTTTCAGAGATCAAGAAGGCTGAGGCAATCGATCCGCTTTCGGTCCTGTTTCAAACGGATCACGGTGAGTTCTATTATTTTTTGCGGCGGCCTGACGAAGCGATTGCGCAACTGCGAAAGGCCATCGACATGGATTCCAGTTTCGTGCGCGCACACTTTTTGATGGGCCGGGCCTTGATTCAAAAAGGGCGGTGCGACGAGGGGATCGACGAAGCTTCGAAAGCCGAGAGCTTGTCGTCGGCGAGCGATGACATCGCGTGGCGGGCACAGGAATACGCTTCGTGCGGCCGGAGAGCTGACGCTCAAAACCTGATGAATCGTATGTTAGAGATATCAAAAAATCACTACGTTTCGCCCCATTGGTTCGCGGCCGTGGAAGCCGGACTGGGAAATAAGGATGAGGCTTTCAGATGGCTCGATCAGGCCATCGATCGCCGCTTCGGTCCTATGATCTATCTCAAAGTAAATCCGATTTGGGATCCGCTGCGCTCCGATCCCCGCTTTGCCGCGAGACTTAAGCGGGTTGGCTTAACGCCGTAGCCTCAGAGCCTGACATAAAGCTCACGGCCACCGCAAAAGTTCCGGACCATGGAAAACGGCACCAGACTCGGACATTATGAAATCCGCTCAAAGATCGGCGCGGGCGGCATGGGTGATGTGTATCTGGCGCAGGACACGAAACTCGATCGCAAAGTGGCGCTGAAGATTCTTCCCGCTGAACTCGCGTCGAATCGAGATCGAATGGAGCGGTTCGTGCGCGAAGCAAAGTCGGCCGCCGCGCTCAATCATCCCAACATCGCAACGATTCACGAGATTGGCGAAGATGAAGGCACATATTTCATCGCGATGGAGTTCATTGAAGGCTTCACTCTGCGCGAGTTGATTCATGAACGTCAGCAGGATCTCTCAAAGCTGTTGCGCTACTTGCAGCATACCGCCGAAGGACTCGGCAAAGCTCATGCTGCAGGCATTGTGCATCGCGATCTCAAACCGGACAACATCATGGTGACGCGCGATGGTCACGCTAAGATTCTGGACTTTGGTTTGGCCAAACTCCTTGGGCCACTCGGCGCTTCCGGCTCAGGCAGCAGCGAAGTAGTCACCGCGATCATGTCCCGGCAATCCATCGCGGGCACAATCATGGGTACCATCGGTTACATGTCGCCGGAGCAGGCGCAAGGCAGAGTGGATGAAATCGATCAGCGCTCAGACATCTTTTCGTTTGGCTGCATTCTGTACGAAGCGGCGACCGGCCGGAAAGCCTTCGAGGGCACCGACGCGGTCGAGTCTCTCAACAAGATCATTCGCGAACCGGTTACGCCGATCAGCGAAATCAATCCTACGGCTCCTGCTGAAATACAGAGAATCGTTCGCCGCTGCCTGGCTAAGGATCCAGACAAGCGCTATCAATCGATCAAAGAAATCGCAATTGAGATTGAAGAGTTGCGCGACCAGGTTAAAGGCGGTTCCGGCCTTCATGATTCAACCCATCAAACTGTGAGCGGTCAAAACGTCTCTACCGCCGCTGGTGCGCTTAGCGAACAAAAAACAGTTTTCCAATCGGCCTCAAACTCTGCCGCCGCGGGAGCTCCCCCAATCTCCAGCGCCGAGTATTTGGTCACGGAAATCAAGCGTCATAAATTTTTCGTTTTTGCTGCCTTGGGCTTGTTGGTGACGGCGGCGGTAAGTCTTGCCGTTTATAAGTTCTACGCCGCGCCGGCGACGGTGAGGCACTTCACCTCGCCGGAGAAACTAAAGATCGCAAAACTAAACACTTCCGGCAAAGTCACCGACATTGCGATGTCGCCGGACGGCAAGTATGTCGCTTACGTGATCGAAGACGCCGGTAAGCTGAACATTCGTCTGCGGCAGACTGCCACTGCGAGCGATGTGGAAATCGTTCCTGCCGATGAGAACAAAATCCAGGGGCTGAGTTTCACGCCCGATGGTGTTTATCTTTTCTATCTTAAAATCGTGCAGAACACCGGCACGCTCTATCAAATTCCCGCGTTGGGCGGTCAGCCGAAAAAGATTGTGGTGGATGCTGACTCCGGAGCCGGGTTCTCGCCTGATGGAAAACAGATTGTTTTCATGCGTGATTCGGAAAATGGCTCGATGTTGATGATGGCAACTGCCGACGGATCGAATCAGAAAACGTTGGTCGAGCTGCAGGGCCGCAATTCCTTTTGGCCGTTTGCCGTTCCCTCCTGGTCGCGAGATGAAAAAACAATAGCTTGCGGGGCCATGCTGCAAGACAGGGACGGCACGCATTTGAAGCTGATCGCAGTAAACGCAAGTGACGGAAAGTGGCGACTGCTGAATGACCGCAATTGGTCAACGCTCACCGGGATCCAGTGGTTGCCTGATGGAAACCTAATCGCGGCCGGTAACGAAAAATTTGAGACTCAATTTGCACCCTTGCAATTGTGGCTCGTCACGCCGAACGCCGTGCCGCAGCGCTTAACTAATGACTTGAGCGATTACATCGGCGCGAGCGCCACGGTCAGCGGCGACGCTCTGGTAACTTTAAGGGTTAGCATCGTAGCCAACATCTGGATTGCGCCGAACAACGACGCCACGCGCGCCTCGCAAGTCGCGCGGGCATCTGAGATTTGGAATGGCATCGGATGGACTCTGGACGGAAGATTGATTTATTGCTCCAAGGCGGGCGGAAACTTTGACATATGGACGATGAACGCGGACGGCACCAACCAAAAGCAGGTGACGGCGAATCAAGGCATGAGCTTTCATCCCCAAATGACGCCGGATGGACACTTCATTGTCTTTGAGCTCAATCGGGGCGGAAACTCCACCATCTGGAGGATGGATGCGGACGGAAGCAGTTTGAAGCAATTAACCACTGGAGTTGGCGAATTCAAAGTCGGCATTTCATCGGACGGCAAATGGATTATTTACCATAAAGTCGAAAATACACAGACGCTGTGGAAGGTTTCGATAGACGGCGGAACGCCTGTGCAGTTGACCAGTACGATCTCATACTACGCCACCATCTCGCCGCGTGACGGCAGAATTGCCTACGTATTCGACGACACGGAAGCGCACGTACAGAAAGTTGCCGTCATTTCGCCCGATGGTGGCGCGCCCCTGAACACCTTCGCGCTGCCGCCCACCGCAGTGCGCCTTGACAAGCTGCGCTTTACGCCCGACGGGCGTTCCCTCGCCTTTCTCGATTCGCGCGGCGGCGGCGCAAACATCTGGGCGATTGCGCTCGACGGCAAGGGCGAGCCCAAACCTCTGACTGATTTCAAGACTGAAACAATCTTCGACTTCGCCTGGTCTTTCGACGGCAACCAACTCGCCGTCCTGCGCGGCACTGACATTAGCGATGCAGTTGTAATTAGCGAACAGAAATGACTTTGACTGCCGGCACCAAACTCGGACGCTACGAAATTAGCTCGAAGCTTGGTGAGGGCGGAATGGGCGAGGTGTACCTGGCGCAGGATACTTCGGAACTTGGCCGCACGGTCGCGCAATGGCTGGAACGGAGTCTACAGGATCGCGCCTGGGAAATTACCTACCTGAAGGTTGACCCACTCATG
>QHOR01000237.1 GCA_003219395.1 Verrucomicrobiota bacterium
ACTTCGCCGGACAAAAAGAGAAAGACAAAGCAACACAACTCAACCTTAACACCCAACAACAACTCCACAGCAAGTTTCTACGCGAGGAATTCCCAGTCGAAATCCTCGCGGTGAACACCGACCTCCCAGTGACCCTCGGGAAGGCCGCAAACAACGAAGAAATCATCAAGGAAATCACCGACGACAACAAAACATGGAACCCGGACATTGAAATCACCCGCATTGCATGGATAAAAGGCCGCAAATCGATCGAGGAAAGGGAAGGAATGAAGCCGAAACACGCGTCCCTAATCGTCTATATGGCCAAAGAATCAGCACAACGCTCTGCAGTCCTCCAAGGCATAACCATCCAAAAAGTGATACACACCGCTCAGCTCTATGACCCGATGCTCCAAAACCCACTCTGCTACAAGTGCAACCGCTGGGGCCACACCCAGTCCACATGCCGCGGTGCAGTCACATGCGGATACTGCGCCGAAAACCACCAAACAAATGAGTGCCCCAAACAAGCCGAAAAGGGACAAAAGAAGTGCAGAAACTGTAACAAAGAGGGCCACACGGTGTGGGAGAGGACAGTATGCACCGCATACACTGCAAGGAAGGGGGTGATCAGCAGAATACGGCAGGGCCTAGCCCAGAAAGCCGCGCGCTGGATACACGAACCCCAAAGGCCCTTGGGCACGGCACATATGGACACACCAACACCAACACCAACACCAATGCTACCGAGAAAACGACCAGCGGCAACGCCCGCCGCAGGAGACACCCCACTAAGACGACCGGTTGGACGCCCGCCGAAATCCCACACACTACAACGACAAGAGAGGGGCCAATCGAGGTTGTCGGGCACCCAACCGGGGCCAAGCCAGGTTGTACCGAACAGTCAACTAGCCGGCGACCATGACGGCGACATCGACCTCACAGACGTAGACTTCCCATCACAAGGACTCTCCCAATGAACGAAGGACCCGCCAGAAACAACCTCACAGTGATACAATACAACTGCGGAAATGCCAACTACAGAGGGGCAAGGCCCTTCTTCGACTCACTTCGACCAGAAAAACACCATATAATCGCAATCCAAGAACCAGCAATCAGCAAACGAAACAAAGCCACGTATACACCACCGGGATACCACCTCGGAATCCACCCGAACCAGCTCACAAAAACAGCATTCCTAATCAGCAAGGAGATCAAAAGCAGCGAATGGCACTGGACCCACCACAACGAAAACCTCTCCTCAATCCGTCTCACCCTCCGCGAGGGGACACTCAGAATCATCAATGTATACAACCCGAGCCCTGCAACGCGATCCTCACATACCCCATCACAAATCGCGAACACCAGCGAGGTAGTAGGACAAGCCATCCAAGAGGAGAGCGAAATCCTTCTGGTAGGAGACTTCAACCTCCACCACCCGGAATGGGGAGGCCCTACAGCCTCAACAGATGCACACTCAACCAGACTAATCCAGCTCATCAACCGCGCAAACCTCACGCTCCTCCTCCCACCAGGTGAGATCACGTGGGAAAGGAACGAACATCGAACCACAATCGACCTCGCATTTGGATCCACCTCCATAGCCCAAAGACTACTGCGTTGCGAAGCGAAACCGGGGTGGGGAATGCAAAAAGACCACCACCCCGTCGTTGTCCAACTAGACCTCCAAACAATCCGCATCCCGCAAACTCAGAAATATGCGATCAAGAAGCTGCAAACCCAGGAGTTTCGCAGGGAGCTATACACATGCCTCGAGACAGCAGGCCTGCTCCCACGCCAGACACAGACACGGAATCCAGAAGACGAAGGCACCGGAATACCAGAAGACTTCAGAGTCAGAACCCCCACTACAACAGAGGGAATCGACGAAATAATAGAAGAGACCACCGAAGCCATCCGGGCAAGCCTAGAAGCAAACTGCCCCAAACTCCGACCTAGTCAATACTCGAGGAAAACGTGGTCACAAGAGTGCAGAGATCTAGTACAAGAAAGAAGGAAGGCCAGACGGAAAGCTACGCTAAGCGGAGAGGCAACTGATAGACAAGAAGCAAAGCGCCTCCGCAATAAAGTCAAGGCACGAATCCGCGACGACACCGCAAGAGCGTGGAGAGAATTCGTGCAGGAAGCCGCTGCAGAACCCCTCACCACAACGAAAATCTGGACCCTATCGCGGTGGGCGAGGAGAAAGGCTGGGATGCCGCCTGCCCCCCCGCAAATCCCACCCCTCAGACACACCCCAGACGCAGAAACAACCACCTCCTTCCAGGGGAAGGCGGACATCCTAAAGAATCGCTTCTTCCCGCCTCCAACCCAGGCAGACCTCTCCGACATCGACCAAGCAAGACATGCATACCCACCGAGCATAACAGTGGACAAAGAAATCACAAGGAGCCACATCGAAGATACAATCAAGGACCTCCCAATCCGCAAGGCACCGGGCCCGGATGATATCCAGAACGAAACACTTAAAGCAGCGAAGCAACTCATCTCCCCAGCGCTCGCAGCAGCCTTCCAGGCCTGCCTCACCCTAGGCTACTTCCCGCGACACTTCAAGAACACCACCACAATCGTGCTCCGGAAGCCAGGGAAAAAGGACTACTCCCTACCTAGCAGCTACCGCCCTATAGCCCTAGAAAACACCATGGGCAAGGTACTCGAGAAGATCCTGGCAAAAAGACTGACAGACACACTGGAGTCACACAACCTACTCCCAGAAACACAATACGGAGCACGGAAGAGCAGGTCAACGACCACGGCCCTAACGCTACTCACAGCCACAGCCCAAAGTGTGTGGAACGCGGACCCAAGCAAAATCGTATCAGTACTAAGTCTCGACCTCTCGAGCGCGTTTGACAAAGTATCCCCTACAAGACTCCTAGACACCGCCAAACGGAAAGGGCTCCCAGAGTGGCTACGCCAAATCACCGCTGGGTTCCTCAAGGAAAGAACCACATCAATTGCTTTCGATGGAAACAAGACAGAGCGAATACAGGTTGAAACAGGCATCCCACAGGGCTCCCCTCTCTCACCAATCCTGTTCCTCCTCTTCATTGCGCCGCTCCTGGAAAGGGTAAACGCAATGGGAGGGGCGAAGATAGGGATGGGCTTCGTAGATGACACCAACCTTATTACCTGGGGCCCAAAAGCAAGCACCAACTGCCGCTCTCTAGAACAAATGCACAAAATATGCGAAGAGTGGGCTACAGAATCAGGAGCATCCTTCGCACCAGATAAGTACCAACTGATACACCTGACGAGACAACAAAAAGCGGACACCACCGCCACAGTAAACATACCAGGCTTCGCAGGGCAGCCGATCGATAACCTACGCGTCCTAGGGGTTTGGGTGGACAAGAAGTTGAAATGGACGGAACACATCCGCAGAACCAAGGACAAAGGCCTAGCCGGACTGACAGCACTCACAAGAATAGTGGGCTCAACTTGGGGCCTCTCCTTCGAACGCACAAGGCTCCTGTACACCGCGGTAATACGCCCGACCATATGCTTTGGAGCGGAGGTATGGGGAATAGGGGACAAGGGGACAGGCCTCCCACGATACACCATACGCCACCTAAAGCTACTACAAAACAAGGCCACAAGACTGATCACGGGCGGCTTCAAGAACTCCCCAACAACAGCGCTCGAACGGGAAACAGGCATCCCACCAATAGAATCATACATCCGCGCCCGAACGCTCGACCACGCACTAAAAGTCAGCACCGAAACAGCCCACCGCGATATCCTCCAGAGGTGCCGCCAAATACAATGGACACAAAGAAAGCCAGCAAAGTGGCGACGGCCCCGCAATACCCGCACACAGGGAGAACCGCCGAAACAGGCCGCAGCCATCGTGATACAAAAAGCCGCGGAAGTAACCACAGCAACGATAGGCAACCCACCAGGCAAGCGATGGCTCAAAGAGCACTGGGACAGGTACTGGGAGAAGGAGAGACAGGGAAAGCAAACCCCAATATGGCTGCCACTAGCCAAAGAAACGGGGGCCTCGCTCCGCAAAGACCTCCCCCGCCCAGTACAATCGATCATCACACAGCTGCGAACACATGCCATTGGACTAAATGGCTACCTCGCAAGACGGAGGGTTCCAGGCATCTCCCCAGAGTGCGAGTGCAAGCAAGCCAAGCAAAGCATCAAACACATCCTCTTATTCTGCCCTCTCAATACCCAAGGGAGAGCACATATGCTGCTTGCGGCGGGGACCAGTGACTTTAACACCCTCCTCACAACAAAGAAGGGAGTGCAAGAAGCCGCAAAATGGATATTCCAACAGGGGATACTACAGCAGTTCGCATACGCAAAAAGGATGGCTGACAAAACAGAACCCACAACCGAATGGAAAACACTGGAATTCTCGGAGGACGAAGGGGATGGAAACCCTAACTTTCTCTAGAGGCGCTTGACACAGCGTCGTTTGTTCGCATGGAGTATAACGACAGAAAGAAGGCAACAAGTCGTAACACGACAACCACAAGGTTTACCACCGCAGGGTTTTTCTCCCACAAGCGGAGTTTTTTACTCGGTGTAAATAGAGAGATAGATCGTCTGCATG
>QHOR01000238.1 GCA_003219395.1 Verrucomicrobiota bacterium
CGCCAAATCGCGTGAGCTCGGGACCTATGGCACGCACAATGACTGTCTTCGGTGCGCTCCCTTCAATAATGAATCCGCCAATCATCACGTCGTTTCCGGTCTGCACAAAGCTCCGCGTGCTAATGTTGCCCAAAAATGAAGCGCCGTTAGTGCTCAGAACGTACACTTCCACCAGAGCAACTCCAACCATGCTGTTCACACCACGCACGATTGCTGTGTAACTACCCGGTTGCAGAGTCGCGATGATCGCTGACTCGCTCGGCTGAGTCGGAGCGTGGCCACTGTTCTGGATCGCGCTCACCTGATCGCTGGTGATAATCCCGCCGATTACCGTAGTCCGCCAGTCGTTATTGGAGGCGATCAAAGCTCCTGCGCCGTTGTGCAACTCCAATGTAGGATCGGACAATGCATTGGGAACTCCAAACCGTGTAAGCTCGGGACCAATGGCGCGAATAATGACCGTCTTCGGTCCGCTCCCTTCAATAATGAATCCGCCAATCATCACGTTAGCGCCCGACTGAACAAAGCTCCGCGTACTAATGTTGCCTAGCGTCGCCCGGCCCAGGTCGTAACCGATAACATCAAGGTTAATCCCTTCGGGCGATGTAGGTGCGATGTCGGAAGACTGGCCTGTGCATCCAAACGCATTTTGAACATAGGGATGTGCCTGCGGACAATCCTCGCTCAACCAGTCACCCAAATCTCCGCTCGCAGCCTGGTTGAAACGGACAATATCAGTGCTGCCACCGTTAATGGAAAAATAGCGCGTGCCAGTCGAACTGACGTTTCTGTGACCAGCAGATGACCAACTGAACAAGTCCTGTGGACGCAAATTAGAGAGGCTGGCATGCGATCCAAAGCCGATCACCTCGTCCATCTCGTGCTCGGTCGAACGCTGCGCGTCAAAGTGACCGGCACTCACAGGCCGCGTGAACTGATATGGCACCGCGGAGTTGATTGTAACGATCCCATCATACGGGCCGCCATTGCCGACTGTGCCATTTGCAAACATGGCTGGGGGCGTATTCAACGTCACCGCGCGCCCATTTGCACTAGAGGGCTTAATGTTTGCAGATAATGGAGCGGCCGGCAGACTGGCATTCGCAACAGTATCGTTGCTGGTCTTTGCATCTGACCGCAGCGCATTGACAAAATCACTCCACGGCATCTCGTAGACCACGAACTCGCTCTGTGAGATAGTTCCCTGCGGGAGAGGAGTGCCCTCTGGCTTAGTGGTTGAGTAGCGGAAACGAATCTGAATCGTGATTGGGTCATTGAACAGAGATTCATGAATTGAGATCGCCCGGTTAATCATCGCCTCAATTGCTGCCGCGTTTGGATTGCCGGTAATAGAGCTGTCGAACGTCGCGTGAATAGTCAGCCCCGTGGTCGGCACCGTCGTAACCGTGTTTGCTCCTGAGTAACTTCCCGGGCCAGTGGAAGTATAAGGCCGCACCCGGTAATAGTAGGTGGTACCCGCAGTCAACCCAGTCACGACCCGCCCTGTTACCTTCCCCACATCCAAGTCGTGATAGCCTTCCACGTAGTCGCTAAAGGAATCGTTTCGGGACACCTCCAACAGGTAACTCTTCGCGTCGCTGACGTTCTTCCAGGTCGCCATAAAGCTACTGCGCGTTGGCGGCGCGGACGGGACCGCTTCGATCTCCGCGGCAGTTTCGCCTGCATTTGGAAACTGGAGCACGGCTTGCGGCTCCGCCCGCGTCTCGTGTGTGGCGGCTCCGGGTTGAAATGCGACGCCGGTGACGATGTTTTGCTCCGGCGGAGTGATGTTGTCAGCAAATCCCAGCCCGACCCCATAAAAGACAAGCGAACCGATTACGCAAAGGCCTGACCGCATTGTATCCATAAAAAGGTTCGAAGTGTAGATGGCCCATTCTTACCGCACAAGTCGAAAAACTAAACAGCGGTTGAGTTTGCTGCGCATACACGTTGGTCAGTTGCCGCTGGTGTGCAGGATTACTTTGCCGTCTCTGATTTCTCCGTCCGAGACGCCATACTCACTGGCATACTTAATCACGTAACTTCGTAGTGACGGCCCCACTCCGAGAAATCCACGATCCAGCAGATCGGTGGGAAAGCTGTGACCGTTGACCGTCACCTCGCTCAGTTGCACGTTGCTTGCGTTCGTTCCCGGCGGCGCCACGATGGAAACAGTGGCATTCAAATACCGATCACCCAGACCAAGTGCGTCTCGAAAGGGAACGTCCAATCTTTCCAGGGGAATGGAGACTTGAACCCGCGCGACATTGCCGTCGATGCCAACAGAAGCCATGCCACGTTGATGTCTGCCGCGGTCAACTCCACTCCAGTTCGTTCGTGAGCGCGCGCCGCCTGCTTGATCGTGTCCAGCCGTTCGCGGACCGCGGCGGTCGTCCCAGTTGGCGTGGGCGAGGCGGGAGTGGTCTCAACCGGTGTGGCGGCGGCGGTTGGCTCGCTCGGGACAGCAGGTTCAGGAAGCGGTACAGGCTTGTCAGAAAGATAGACGTGACGGAGACTCCAAACACTTCCGCCGATCCCTACTGCGACGAGTAAGATCACAACTGCAGTGAGGGTGAGGCAACCTTTTGCCAAGCAGCCCATTCCTGGTTTCGGCGGCGGCTGAGTTCTGGTGTTCACAGTAGTGATTCTATCTAGATCTTGATCTGCGCAACGATCAGCTTCGTTCGCCGGCTATATCCAGCGGATTGACCCAGAAGATGACAGTACATAGCTCCCGCGCTAAGCTTATCATGTATTTATTAGCGAGTTGGCGGACGCAGCTTGTGTATCATTTTTCAGGAAACGAGAGAGCTAAGCAAACAAGAAACAAATGGAACAATGAAACCGATAACAAAAGTGATGACGATGATCGCATTTGCAGTTGGGTTGTCGGGAATTCCTGACACTCTCGCTCAGCGCGATTACGATGCGAAAACGGTTGAAACCATCGGTGGCAAGGTTTTGTCTATCGAAAACACGACGCCTGCAAAAAAACGAGGCGATTGGGTCGATTTGGTGCTGCAAACTGAAAAGGAAACAATCGCCGTGCAGCTCGGTCCGGCCTGGTACGTTAATAAGCAGACGCCGCGCATCGAAGCCAATGACACAATCACGGTGACCGGTTCTCGTCTCACAGTGGATGGAAGAACTGCCATTGTTGCTGCGAACGTCACGAAGGGAAACGAGCTTTTGAAGCTCCGGGACGATAACGGCGTTCCCGTCTGGCCGCGTCGACACTGATAACGGTAGCGAGCAAGAACCGTATCGTCATTATTCACGAACCGGAATCGACGCATGTCGCGCGCTGCTTCGATCGAGGAACTGCGCCAACTTTCAGTGCGGCCGAGCGTCTTGCGTTGGCGCCGTTCGAGATTGCAACGTCGTTTCCAAGTGTTCCATTTGTCCTCGGCGGTTCGCTGCGCCAATTTATCCAGTGACATCGGAACCCAATTTTCGCTCACTCCAAGCCTCCTCCCTGAGCGACGTCGCGATTTCTACCGAACAAAGGCTTTGGGAAATTAAGTTGGCTCATCGTCCTAAGTCATTTTGGTACCCGTACCGAACCTTATGGAATGTCGGAGTTCTAGAGCGACTATCGGCGGATGCGGGCCTGAACTTGCTCGAAGTATGCCGAGGTCAATACGGGAAGGTGGCAGACATTGGAGCCGCCGATGGTGACCTGGCATTTTTCCTGGAGAACCAGGGCTTGTCTGTAGATGTAATCGACAATGCAGCGACAAATTTTAATCGTTTCCAAGGGGTCCGGATTTTGAAGCAAGCGCTCAACTCGTCTGTCACGATTCGATCGGTTGACTTGGACTCTCAATTCGATCTCCCTAGCAAGAAATACGACGCCGTCTTTCTTCTTGGAGCTCTCTACCATCTGAAAAACCCGTTCTTCGTCTTGGAGAACCTGGCACAAAGGGCGCGGTATTGCTTCGCTAGTACTCGCATTGCCAAACAGACGACTGACGGTCATCGGCTTTCGCCTTACCCGGTTGCATATTTACTCGGGCCACGGGAGTGCAATGACGACGAGACGAACTACTGGATCTTCACGGACGAAGGTCTAAGGCGATTGATCGATCGCACCGGTTGGAGTCTTCTGTCGCAGGTCAACGTCGGCGATACGGCGAATTCTACGCCAGCAGATCTGGACCGGGATGAACGCGCCTTTGTCTGTTTGCGTCAGATCGACCCGACGCTTAGCGCTGCCCCTAATCCAGTACCTCCAGGTGATAATCCAGGCAAGACAAGGATTTCGTGGAACGGCGGGACTGTCTACGTTTCAATGAACGGCGGTAAGGAGGTATTATTTGCAGACCTGCGCGAAGGCTCCAAGATGGCAAGTTGGATCCTCGCAGGTGCGAGTTACGAATTCCGCCTTTACAACTCAGATCACACCGAACTTCTCGCGAAACTTACTGTTAGTAAGACAACACAATAAGTTATGCCGCGTTGGGGCGTGCAATTTTGGTAACTATCTGTGCTGATCCAGGCCAAATCATCTCAATTGTACAAGCTGGCGTAGTTGCAAATTACGGGGGGGCCTACCGGCGGAACCTGGTATGACGCTGCTCGATGTGACCGCCTACAACACTTTACCGACCTAATCGTATACTTCTACCAGACCGACTCCGGTGGTGTTGTTCACACCGCGTACTATTGCCGTGTAGTTGCCGGGTGGCAATGTTGCAATAATCGCCGACTCTCTTGGGTCACGCGGAGCGTGCCCGCTGTTCACGATGTCGTGCACCTGGCTTGCGGTGATGATCCCCCCGATGATCGTATGCTGCCAGTTGTCATTCGAGGCAATTAAAGCTCCAGTCGCATCGTGCAGCTCCAGAGTCGGATCTGCCAATACATCGGGGACACCATATTGCGCAAGCTCAGGGCCGATAGCGCGCACAATCACCCTCCTCGGCAGCGTCCCTTGAACAATAACACCGCCAATCATCACATTGTCACCCGTCCGCACAAAACTGCGAGTACTAATGTTGCCTAGTGTTGAATTAGGCGCCGGGCTGAGATCGTACACCTCCGCGAGAGCCACTCCGGTGGTGTTAGCCACACCACGCACGATCGCAGTGTAATTACCCGGTGGCACGTTTACGATCATCGCTGATTCGCTTGGGTCGCCCGGTGCGTAGCCGCTAGCGCGAATAGCGGCGACCTGGTCACTGGTGATAATCCCGCCGATAATCGTTGCCACCCAGTTATTGTTAAAAGCAATCAAAGCCCCAGTGCTGTCGTATAGCTCCAATGTAGGATTAGCCAGGGCGTTCGGAACGCCATATTGGGTGAGCTCAGGGCCAATCGCGCGAATAACTATTCTCTTTTCTTCGGTCCCTTGAACAATGAACCCGCCAATCACCACGTTGTCCCCTGTCTGCACAAAGGCGCGGGTGGAAATGTTTGCGAGAGTTGAGATCGGGCCGGCTTCCATTGTTCCAAGCCCATCAAACTCAGGTAGGATGTGCGGGGCGCCGCTCATTTCACCTCCATATACGCCCGGTGGTTGCGGAACGCCGTTGACCTTTAGCGAGGCGATTACGTCCGGAGGCCCAGTAAAGTCGAGTTTGATAATCGAGCCGCTTACCAGAACGAGGCCGACCGTGCCCGCAATGCAGTCGTTAGTTTCGAAAGTAAGTATCCCGCTGCCGACCTTCATCAGCGAACCGCCTTGCCCGTCATTCGAGATCACGCCGGAGAAAGAGGTATTAAGGCCGTTTGTGCCCACTCTGAGGTTATTGGCTCCTAAGAGAACATTTCCCGAGCCCTCGATCGAGCCGATGCTCAGACCCCCTTGATGGCCGCTAATGTCCAGGTAACCGTTGCCAAAAACCTTCACACGCGCGGTACCGCCCGTCGAAGCATCATTA
>QHOR01000239.1 GCA_003219395.1 Verrucomicrobiota bacterium
CACCCCCACGCTAAAACGTGAGCCCTCTGAGCGAGAGTTGTCCTGCTTGCAGCCCTTGCGCAATGTATGCATTGCCAAGCCTCTGTTGCTTGATGTCGCGAGTCTGATTCAAGGGTGACGCGCGAAGCTGCCGGAAAAGCGCAGCTCGACATTCAGAGCGTTTATGTCGTTTGAAATAAATCTCGCTGCTTTGTTTGGCTGTTGGCTGCATTTTTCGATACGGGACTTGTATACAGAGTTCGCTCGTCTCCCGGTTCGCTGTGCGGTCGGCTGCGGTCCTTGTAAGCGGGGCGACGATCATTGCCATCCGCTGCGGTGTGGATTCAGTTGGCTCCCTGCTCGAGTGCGCGATGAGTAGCAACGATAGATCCGTTGGATCCTGTTCGCGTTAAAGTGTCGAGCATTTGCGTGAGGCGAGCCTCGTAAGAATCACACGTGGGCGATTCGCCGTTTGGCTCAACCCAATCGGGATGTTGGATCCGCAGGTCATCGTGAATTTGTTGCCGGAGCTCCGTGTAGGTGTGGATTTGGTGAAACATGAGAATTGGTTTTGATGAAAGATTAAGTGTGCTGCGCGACTGTTCGCCGAAAGGCTCGGCGGAATGGTCGAATAGGGTTGGCGCCGCGAACGCGTGTCAACGGCGAAGTGAGGGTACGCCAGAGGGCGGCACGCATGTGCTTACGTTGTGCGCGACGCATGGCCGGCTGAATTAATTTGTCCTGCTGACGCTGCAGCAATACTGCGAGCAGACCGCTTTGCGTAAGGGTGGGAGTCGATCTTGTCATAACTTCGTTTTTTTCTGTTTAGTAGTTTATGTAATCTCCAGAGTCCGTGAGTGTGGTTTTGTTGTGAGCGTTACGACTTTCATAAACCGGTTTTCGTTGAGGTTGACTGCTCCAAATACGCGCGGAACCAGGAACCATCTTCACGAGGCGGTTTGAGCGGCCGCCTCGCTTCAGGTGACTTCAGGGCTCCAGGTGAATCTGGAGATCGCGCTAAGCGGTGTCTCAGCGAAGGTTAAACCCTCGACCAGTTTTTCAGCCCGGTCGAAAGTGCGTTAAGACGTCGGGTGACGTAATCAAAGATGATTGTAGTAGTAGTTCACCGAGTAGCAAATAGTACTTTAGTCCAATGCGTCCGCGGTGGAGCCGCGTCTAAATCCTTACCATCGCTTCGCGTACCTTGATGCGTTGAATTGTTAAAGCGTTACATCGGCGAACCCGCTGATGAAGAGTTAGACGTGAGTGTCAACTCGCAAACGAGCGGGAAGTGATCTGAAGCCTGACGCGCGAGCGGGGTGCGATGTACGTTGAGCCGTATTGGAGATAAAGCGGCATTCACGAAAATGTGATCGACCGCGATAGAAGGTAAACGTGTGGGAAAAGTGCGGAATGCCCGCGGCTGCCTAACGAGCGTTCGCACGTCGCGCAGGTGCGAAGATATGAGCCGGTAAGCGCGCGAGGTCCGCACACTGTTAAAATCTCCGAGTAGAATTGCCGGTGCATCCGCTGGGACTGAGCCGATCCAATCCGGTCCAACCAGAAGTTGCGCCTGCAATCTGCGCTCGCTGCGGCCGAGACCGAAATGACTGTTGATAATGTGCACCGGACCGAGATCGGTTTGCGCTTCCGTCCAGATCGCGATTCGCTGCTCGCGACAGTACCATGGAGGCGTACCGGGCATCTCCGCGGCTCGCTTCAGTTCGATCGGAAAACGGCTTACGATGGCGTTGCCGTATTGCTCTTCGCCGCTGCGCATTTGGTCGGCATGCGAGGAACGCGGCCGGCCGAGATCCAGTTCTTGTAAGCCGACAATGTCAGCCGACATGCTGGCGATCACTTCCGCAATGCGATCTTCCGAACGTTGTGCATCCATCCCGACACAACCGTGGACATTGTAGGTGGCCACACGTAATCGCTGGCGAGTGGGTTCGCTTGTCATCTCCCCTTTCGCATGGCTCGCCGCTACATTTGCGACACGAGCGGCGAGCCGATCCGTCCTCTGATCTTCTCGTTCCAGGGTTACGGTACCAATCACGCAGTGTAACCTCGCGGGAGTGACTCTTGTCCTCTTCGAAGACGCGAGTGTGCGCGGCGACAAATCTCTCATCGAGCACGTTTAAATTCGCTTCCTCGTTCAGAGACAAGGAGCGGTTGTCCAAGTTCGCCGAACCGACAGATGCCCAGCAATTATCCACCAGGAAATATTTGCAGTGAAAACGCGCGGGCTGGTATTCATAGAAGCGGGCACCGCCTTCCAACAATGGTCGCCAACGCGTCTTGCCCACAGCGCGAACCATTCTTGCGTCAATGTCGGAACCCGGCGTGATGATTTCCACTTTCACTCCGCGGCGAAGCGCATCGAGCAAAGTCTGCATGCAAAGTTTATCCGGAATGAAGTAAGCGTTGGCGATCCGAATGTGGCGACGCGCGGCAGCGATCGAGAGCAGTAACATCAGCCGCGCGCTGTCCGAGCCTTCGCCGACGGAACTCTTGAAGACCTGGCCCATCTGGTCGCCGGCGGCTTCAAGTTTCGGAAAGTACTCGTCACCATGAAGCAACTCCGCGCGCGTTTGCAGCCAGTTGTCCATGAAAGCCTGTTGCATCTGCGCGACGGCCGGACCTTCCACACAATAGTGCGTATCACGCCAAAGGCCGCGCGTCCGTCCGTTGCCTTTCCAGTCGTCCGCGATCCCCGCGCCGCCGAGATAACCAATGTTGCCGTCGATAACGAGAAGCTTGCGATGAGTGCGGAAATTCATTGCCACATTGACGAAGCGAAAGATTTCCAACTGCACCCCAGCCTGGCGCACCAGGTTCATGGCGCGGCCATGAAGGCAATTGCAACCCAGAGCGTCCTGTAGGAAGTGCACCTTCACTCCGACCCGAGCGCGTTCCGCCAGCGCTTCGGCAAATGCATCCGACACTTCGCCTTCTCTAAAAAGGAAGTTCTCGAACGTAATCGTCCGCTGCGCCGAACGAATCGCCTCGAGCAAAGCGGGAAAAATCTGATCGCCATTTTCGAGGGCGGTCACCTTGTTGCCTTTCAGCAAGGGCGGGCCGAGCAGGTTGCCCATCATCCGCACGAAGACATCGTCCCCGACGGCGTAGTTCGTGATAATTTCGTGATGAATTTTCTTTTCTGTAGGGAAGAAATTTCGAGCAAGAAAGAGCGTGGCCGCTCCGCCAACAGCAGCGGCGCCCAGCACCTTCGGCCATTGTGGTGGGCACGAGTGACGAAAACGACTCTTCACGCAAGAGTATCGGATAGCCAGCCGCCTTGGTTCCCTGCTCGACCGCAGGAATTAGAGACGCGTCAACCTGGCCAGTTCTTTTTGCTCCCGTTTCAATGGTGCAACGGCATAGGGGGCAACGCCCGCTTGCGATGTCTTCCTGTGCCGGGCTTCGGTGCGCTCCGACGCGACAATCAACTCTCACCCTGTTAGTCACTGCCCGCGGCTCGCGGGCGGGATGATACCATTCATCCGGAGGTATTCGACCAGTTGACCGTAGTGATCGAATGCGTGAGCAGCGGCGAACGTTGCCAGGAAGAGACGAGTGGTCGGTCTGCCACTGCTCGAGCTAATCGGTTGGACAAGGTTCGCTGCATTTAGAGTTGCTACCGTTTTATGGCCAAACGCGAAGGAATCCTTCAGATACTTAATGATGTCTGCCTTGGCTGTCATGTTGTCCGGGCCTTTGCCGTCGTTCACGGTGTCGGGAGCTTTCTCACCGGTGATCGGTGACCAGATCAGGTAGTTCGAGGCGGCAACGTGTTTTAGTTGCTGGCCGAAGGTGCGCACCCCTTTGTAGTCGCTGCCGGAAATGTTCAGTTTTTCCGGAGAGAAATCGAACTTGTCGTCCGGCATCGCTTCGGCGGCCTCGACAAGTTCCTTCTCTACAATCGAAATCTCGCGATCAATGGATGAGGCGATGGTCGGCGGAGTTGAAGGTGTACCCGGTGCGCTGGCGGCAGGAGAGCTTTTGGCGCCCTGCGTATAAGCTGAAGCCGCAGCGAGGAACAATGCTGTTGTTAGCAGTAGAGAAGTTTGAAGCTGTTTCATGGCATTATTTTTCTTGTTTTGTTTGAATTTTTCTTAGCACGCAGGCCACCCGGGCCAGAAGCGAATCATTCATCCATCATAAGCCGCTTATGATAGATGATGACAAAAATCTTATGTTGATTCGCGTTAATCCGCGGTAACCACTAGCCGCTTAATCGGTCTGCCCTGAACGAGTCCATCCACAATCTCGGGGACATCGGCCACCGTGACGCGCCCGTAAAAAAAGTGATCGGGTTCGACTAACACTGTCACGCCGGTCGCGCATTGATCGAGACAGCTCGATGTGCAGACGCGCGCCTCCAGTTTTGCCAGTCCGCGCGCGGCAATCTCGCCTTTCAAAGCTCTGTACACGTCTTCCGAGTCTTTCAGCGCGCAGCATCCTTTCGGGTTCTCCTCGGCCCGACGATTGATACAGACAAAGAGATAGCGCTTGCGTTGCAGAGAGCTGAGAGTCGAATACATCGAGCCGGAGGTCAAAGCCCAAAGACCAGGCCGCAGTCAGCGACGCGGGTTGAAACTTGTTCGCTCCCACGCTTTGACTCATGTGCTCCCGCCCATTTTCGACCTTTCGCTTTGCCCATCTATGTCGCAGGCGTCCCCGCGGCTCCATTCTCGCTCCTACCGTCGTCGCTTTACGTTGATCGCTCGCACTGCCCCATCTTGCGCCAGGTCGAGCCGACTTGCACAGCCCAGCTGGATTGCGTCTACCAGCGCGATTGAAACTCGTTCGCTACCCAGTTGGCTCATGTCCTCCCATCGCGGTCAGACGGCTGCCGGATTGCTGATCCCATCAGCTCCATTCAGCTTCTCGCAAGCAAGACCACGTTCGCGGAAGAATGAGCCTTTTTCCGGAGCGTTGTCGCTTTAGCAAGTATGAAACCATTCTATTTAGCAAAAAGGAAACTCCAGCTTGTGCCAGCGGCAACG
>QHOR01000240.1:0-492 GCA_003219395.1 Verrucomicrobiota bacterium
GCACTTGCAGGATATGCTTTGCTCTGGTTTGAGGCCACGCGTGGTAGAGAGTGGATCCCAAATACAGCAGCAACATTGTTACAGTGAAAACAACCGTACCGACAACAAAGGAGGGGCTGCCATGATGAAAGGCCGGCAGGAGCAATACGGGCGTGCCGACAATCGCACCGATGAGTCCGATCCCATGGCTGATACTGTTCGCCAACTCCTCGCCGGTTGATTGCGTCCACGTCGCAAAGCTCAGCGGCTCGTCAACGACCTTCATACCCAGCAGTCCATGCAACGCCGGTCAATTAAATTTGCAAATTAAAATCACCGTTTCGTGCGACAGCGCGGTCAAAAGTTGCAATTAGCTTAAAACAATCTTCCATCGAGCCGCGCATCATCATGACCAACAACAAAGAGAAACAGCCGAAGGCGATTTTTTTCGATGCTGTCGGAACATTGTTCTATTTGACTCAAACGGTGGGCGACCACTACGCGCGTGTGGCC
>QHOR01000240.1:508-3221 GCA_003219395.1 Verrucomicrobiota bacterium
AGTCTCGAAAAACATGCCGGTACGCACAGTAATCGATGGGCCGCGTGAAAATGATGATAAAGATTGGTGGCGTGAACTGGTCGATCTAGTCCTGGCTGAAGCCGCACCGTCACTAAGCAAATTGGATCGCGATAATTTCTTCGAAATCGCCTACGAACATTTTACCGAAGCAGGCGTGTGGGAACTTTATCCAGAAGTTCCAGGCGTCCTGAAGAAACTGGCACCGCGTTTTCAGCTAGCGGTCATATCAAATTTCGATGGACGTTTACGGTTCATTCTCGAGCACCTCGGAATTTCGAAGTTTTTCGCGCACATCTTCATCTCCAGCGAACTAGGCGCTGACAAACCTGATCCGGAAATTTACCGGCGCGCATTGAAGTTCATCGGGCTAAAGCCGAATGAGGTCCTTCACGTCGGCGACGATCCGAAACGTGATTGGGAGGCCGCCAGCGAGGCCGGTTTGTCGATCTTCCGACTGGATCGCCCAAAGAATTCGCTGCGCGATCTGGTTACTGCTTTGAAATTGTAGGGCAAGCGCTACGCTTGCCGATTCCTCCGGTGGCAGGCGAAGCGCCTGCCCTACAATCTTGCGACGATGATTGATCTGGATTAGAAAACGTTTCCAGCGCGGGTCGGTAGCTCAATCGGTAGAGCAGCGCCCTTTTAAGGCGTTGGTTCCGGGTTCGAGTCCCGGCCGACCCATAACTTTCATTACTTCCACCCCGTGGCGGCAGCATAGTGATTTCTCACAAATACAAGTGCATTTTCGTAGAAGTGCCCAAGACAGGTTCGACCAGCGTTCGGGCCATTCTCGGGAAAGCTTGGAAACCGCATCTGAATCTGTGGCAGATCAAAAACCAGATGGAGACGTATTGGACCCGCTACGGCGGAAGAAAGAATCGGATTCTGGCGTCATTATATTTGTTGCTTCCGGAAGAGCGGCGAACAGAAATCGGACGCAAACAATTCGAGACCTATTTTAAATTCGGATTCGTTCGCAACCCGTGGGATCGCGTCGTTTCGCTTTACGAACGCGCCGAGGCATTGCAACTCAGAGACAAGCTCACCTTCGACGAATTCGTCGATTGGATTCAATACAGCAGTGCCACGTGTGTTCATTCATCCCCTCACCGCTACCAACTGGATTGGTTCGTCGATCCCAACGGAGCCGTGCTGGCCGATTTCATTGGAAAATTCGAACGGCTCGACGAGGACTGGGCGTTTGTGGCTAAAAAGCTGGGTGTCAGCGAGACGTTGCCTCATCAACGAGCCAATCCGCGGGCGCGGCATTACACTGAATATTACACGTCCCGGACCAGGGACATCATCGCCAGTAAGTTCAAGATCGATGTCGAGCAGTTTGGTTATGAGTTTACCGGATAAAATAAAAGCGATGGTGCTCACGTGTGATCGGTACCGAGCGATCACAGAGCACATGATTTTTCAATATGATCGGGTATGGCCGGATCATCCGTTTGTTTTTCACGTTCCCTACCAGGAGCTTGGCGGTTCCGACACCGAACGGACCAAATATCTTACGGCCCCATCGGATATTAAGGGGACTGTCTTGCATATGCTGACAGGCATTGACGATGAAGAGTGGATCTACTGGTGCGTGGATGACAAATATCCCATCCAGCTCGTCACTGATAAAATCGCAACGCTGATTTCTCATGCCATGCGCTCACCCGAAGTAGATGGTCTGTTATTCTGCAGATGCCGAGCCACGCTGAATAACCCCAAACTCACGGTGTACCCGCGCAAGGTTAAGAATCCATTTGGTGATGTGTATTTGGAGCGAAAGGCGTGGTTCCAAATCTGGATCCATCAGGTCTTGCGAGCCAAAGTTCTGCGATATCTTTTCACTCATTTGCCGGACCAGATTCCCAGCGCAAAGGCAATGGATGAATTGAAAAACAGCGTCCGAAAGTTGCCCGAGCATCGGTTGTTCGTGACCAGGGAAAATTTCGCGGTTTTCGGAGAGAGCACTCGACGGGGTGTGATCACCCAAAACTGCTATGAAAGCATGGTCGCAGCGGGAATCGAATTACCCGAATGGTTTCGCCACCCGGACGGCGAACACGTGACGCTTGGGAAATTGTAGGCCTTATCCCCGCTCGAACGTATAGCCAAAACGTTCGATCTCTGCGACAAAGCGAGCGCGTACCAATTCGCGGAGATCTTCGTCGTAATAGTTCGAATAATGTGCGCGGTTGGAGCGGTTATATTGCGGCAGCGTCTTCGGCGAAATATCCAACTCCGTACAGACGTTGCGAAAATCCGCAGCGAGATTCTCGAACCGCATGATGTAATTAACATTTTCGAACGGATCATTATCGCGTTCGTCCAGCCGGAGGTAGTCTGCAACTGGCAGGGCCGCAACAATCACTTTTCGAAATTTGTTCCGGTCCAACGCCACCACATTTTGCGTCGGCGTGAAATAATAGGAGACCATTCGATCCCACGGATTTCGGACACAGGCGAACTTGTACAACTCGCCAAATTTTTCTTTCCCAAGGACAAGCCGGTACTCCTGCAGTGTTGAATGTTTTTTAATTTTGTACTTGGGATTGCGTAGCCCGAAGCGCTCGACGCCATCCTGTTCACGCCGTAGAGCTACCAATTCATCTTCGGAATAATCGCACAGAATACTCTGAATCGAATTGCCAGCCGTCTTCGGAATGTGAACGAAGAGAAAACGTTTCTGAAAAGA
>QHOR01000241.1 GCA_003219395.1 Verrucomicrobiota bacterium
TCTCCGGCTGAGAGCGCATTAAACTGAGCGCCAGGTTCTGAAACAAAACATCTCGGGTGGCCGGATTCCGCTGTTGTTCGACTCGGCGGATTTGGGTGTCGAGGTCGGCATCTTTGCCGTTGCCGGCCTCAGACCTTTGCTGATCGAGCGAAGCGAACGTCTCTGCTTGCTGGCGCTGATCGCTGGTCAAGCCTCGCGACATCTCGGCGAGATTGGTCTGAAGCAATGTGAGTTTGTCGGGTGCATACAAGGCTACAATCGGCAACGCTCGACTGTTCAGGAAACTGTATAGACTTCCCAGCGAGACCTGTTCATCCGAAGTCAGAGCACCATTCCGCAGCATGGCTGAGTGCGCGCTGGCGGCATCGACAAAATACTGCGTGATCAGTGAAACATCGCCGATCGAAATACCAGGCGCCATCCTGCCGTCTGCGAAAAAGTCGTAATTCGTTAAGCTTACTAATGCGAAGTCGTATTTCAGTCCGTTGGCTCGCATCGCCAACAGGGCCTGCCGAAACAACCCGTCCCCCAGTGCTTTGTCAGCGCTATGCAGCGCCATCAAGAGACGAGTGAAAGACGGCGGAATGCTCTCGGCCGTCAACGCGAGAGCGCCCAGACGCTGGGCTTCTTTTGCATTCTTTGGCGCCAGTGCCGTGGCCATCTCAGTTATTAACTCGGCCTGGGCGACCGACATGCGGGAACTTTTGGTTGCATCCTTCTGCTCAGCCAACTGATCGTTTTCGAAGTCCTGAAGCCAGGTCTCAGCGCCTTTGCCATCGTGCAAGCCATAGCGGTTCAAAATAGTCTTGATAGCGCTGGCGCGCCGGCGTGCTTCACGCAGCGCCTGGTTCTTTGCCTCCGCATCAAGCGACGAAGAACTCTCTGTCTTCATTTGCCGGACGGAATCAAACGCCAGGCGAAAGATGACCCGCGCGCCCGCTTCGTCAAAACGCCAAAGGACGTCAGCGATTTCCGACTGCAGCAAACCGGCTGCCACCGTGTTGGGTTCGCTTTTTAATTCATTGACCAGTCCAAATAGACGCGCGATCGATTCTTCCTTATTTTTCGCAGCTGGATCAGGTTGGTCGGTGGGTTTGGCCTTCGCAGTCTTCGATTGCGAAGACGGAGAGGCTTGAGGTTCTTGCGCAGGAAACGCGCTCGCCGGCAGGAGCAACGTCAAGAAAAGCGATGAGAGAAACAGCTTCATGTACTTCGCCTGGGTACGCACGCCTCCGGCGTGCTGTTTTCTGACAAAGTGTTGGGTTGTGATTAGCACGCCGGAGGCGTGCGTACCCAGGTCAACTAACTCGGCCGAAGTCGTCCTGCAAGCGTACGATGTCGTCTTCGCCGAGGTAGTTGCCGAGCTGCACTTCAATAAAAACCAGCAACTCGTCTCCCGGATTTTCTACGCGGTGCGCCGAACCGATTGCGATGTCGATCGCTTCGCCTGCTTTCACTTCGATGTCGCGATCATCGAGCGTAACCTTCGCGGTTCCCTGCACGACGACCCAATGCTCCGCGCGCTGCGCGTGCTTTTGATAGCTGAGTCGTTTGCCGGGCAACACTTCAATCCGTTTGACTTTGAAGTTGTCGCCTTCGTCGAGCACCGTGAATGTGCCCCAGGGCCGGCGATCAAATTTGGGTGAGTTGTCGATTTGTGCCGACATGGAAGTGCTGCTGTTATTTCCTCGGTGGAACTGAGCCGCTGATTTTCTTGCGGGTGGTTTTGCCCGTGTGCAGCACGGGAATTCCGGAATCAACTTCAGCATGCGGCCGCGGAATGACGTGAGTACTTACGACCTCGCCGACCCTGCGGCCAGCGGCCGCGCCGGCGTCGACCGCGGCTTTCACCGCCCCGACTTCACCCCGCACAATGGCAGTGACCAGCCCGGCGTCGATTTTTTCCCAACCGACGAGTGTCACATTCGCGGACTTCACGGCTGCATCCGCCGCCTCAATCATGGCAACCAACCCGCGACATTCAATCATTCCCAATGCTTCTCGTTCCATTTTGATCGTTTCCTGCAGGCGCTAAGGTTAGTTGGTTTTTGCGCAGATTACTAGTTGGGATAATGGATGAAGTTTGTGGCTTACACGCCTGGTTTGTTTGGTTGCCGCAGGCGGTGAAAACAGCTGGAAGAGTATTGAGTGCTCGTCACGCTCACGCGCGGGCCGCTATTCTGGCTGGCGGTTCAATCAGGACAGGCGCGGAATCGCGTTCCAGTTCGCCAAGCAAAATATCCTGGCGCGAATAGACAAAGGCATCGCGCACTTTGACGAGATCTGTGAGATAGCCTTCGCGGCGTTTCTCGATTTCGTCCGGATCCCACAGATTAGGTTTGTCGTCGGAAAATACGTAAGACAGGTCTTCAACTACGCTGAGCAATAGCGCGTTGCTGGCTTTGGTTATTCCAGCGAGTTTCTTCTTGTACTTCAGCATTCCGGGAAGAGCCGGAAAAAGTCTCTCCATGACGGCCACTTCATGCCAGGCCCACTGCAGCTGAGTGGTCACCGCTTTCAAGCCATGAATCCAGCCCGTGACATTCAGCACAGTCGTCAGTCCGTTATGGAAATCCTCCAGCCGGGGATCGAGAAAATCATAATCGGGATTGCACACGTCACCACGCAGCCGTCCAGTTCGCTCCAGCTCATCTTTGATCGGCGTGCCGTCATACGGCACCATTCGACAAAAAGTCACCGGAAGACATCCGTCGGCAAGGATGGTTTTGAGGAAGTTGAGGTTATCGCGGACTGATTCGAAAGTGCTGGACGGATCCAGCAGCATGAAGCCGTATTCAAACATCAGGCCGATACTCTTCAAGAGCTTCACGGCGCTGATATTCTGATCGACGGTGATCTGTTTGTGGAGCGTATCCAGCCCTTCCTCACTACCTGATTCCAATCCCATATAAACCAGATACAGTCCGGCGTCGCGCATCCTGATGAAGAGCTGGCGATCGACGGCGTCGGCGCGGCAATTAATTTTCCAGATCACCTTTCCCGGTAAGTCATGGCGATGTAGTTCGTCCACAAACTCGCCGGCCCAGCGTCGCCATACGGTTCCGAACAGCCTCGGTCTTCGTAAAGCATCCGCATCTCGCGCACAACTTCGGAAGGTTTGCGGGTGCGTACGATCTTCCCCGGCGCAGCACGATAAAAAGTATGAATGGAACAGAACGAACAGGTCCGCGCGCAACCGCGGCTGGCAATGAGCGGCATCATGTTTCGTCCGAGGACGACTTGCGGCTCGTAGTTGCGCTCGGGAAACGGTAACTCGTCGAGGTCTTCGACCAGAGCTCGCGCCGGCGTTGCTACTACCTGACCATGGTCACAATAAGCTATGCCATGCACGCTGTGCCAGTCGCTGCCGGTGCTGAGCGCATCAACCAACTCGAGCAGCGTCGTCTCACCCTCAAAGCGAACTACACTATCGAGCTGCGGCACAAGTTCAAGAGTTTGTTGATTACTCAGACTG
>QHOR01000233.1:0-5737 GCA_003219395.1 Verrucomicrobiota bacterium
CATAAAAACCGATGTCGTATCCGTTGGCATTGGCTACGTGGCCACCGTTGACAATCGTCTTGAGCGCAGGATCAGTGACGTTTACTAACACCGTGAAATTGGACTGTGTGCTGGGTACCTTGGTATGGTCGATCGTCATTTGCCGGTGGCATCTGTTGCCAGACGGAGTCGCAGTAGGTGTTGCTGTCGCTGTCGCAGTTGCCGATGGTGTAGGAGTTGGCGTCGGCGTTGGGGTAGCAGTTGGAGTTGCGATAGGTGTTGCTGTTGCTGTAGGAGTCGCGCTCGGTGTTGGCGTGGGCGTAGGTGTTCCTCCCGGCACCTTAAAAGCATAGACTTTGTTGTCCCCGGCGAAGTAAACGCGGCCGCGAGCCACGACCCCGGTATTCCACTTGCGGGTGTTTGCCATAAGCTCATTCGTCCCTCCGCCGGCATAAATGACCGCGCCAGTGTCGCCATTGTATCCGTGCAAGCGCTGATCGCCTCCACTGTCGGAGCCGACTACCCATACAATCGCGTTGTTAGTTCCGTCAGTGGTTGTCACCCACGGCGAACCCCGGCCGCTCTGGCTCACGCTCCAAGCAGGAACTATTGCAGGCGGATTTGTCGCAGTAATTCTATAAGCAGAAACCGCGCTGCTGGCGCGAAAAACAAAATATGTCCCCTGACCCGTGCGATAAGTGGCAGCCGCTTGACCATGGATTACCCCGTCCACGTTCGCCGATGCCACCGGAGCCGTAATGCCTCCGAGATTATTCCGATTAAGCAAATAAGCATTGCCATCCTTGCCTAACGCGAGCACCAATTGCGAAGGTGTAGCGCCCGGAACATCGATGAGTACTGCGCCGCATCCACCGACATCAATATCGCCGTTATCGAGTGATAGCCAGTTAGTCGGTGCCCAGTAATCGGCGGGATTGCCGCTGAAAATCGGACCGGCTTGCAAACGAATAATTGCTTCGCCGCCGCCCCATGTCCCTCCAGTGTTGAAGGTGTTACCGGTAATCACAAATATGTTGGTGCCATCACTGGCAATGCCGCCATGTCCCCAAATTCCACCACCGATCGCTGTAGTCGCCCAAGCCCCAACATTGGAAGGATTATTGATTGGCACGCCGACGACCCAGCCGTGATACGTGCCGCAATCGCCAGCGTGTCCGGAATACGGCACGTACACAACGCCGTTAATGAGTCCGAGTGCCGCACGCTCGTTCTGCACCAACGAGGTAAATGACGTGCCGTTATATGTCGCGGTGGCATTCACATCCACGGGCCAGCCGGGTTTAGTTGCACCGGTGTCCACATTCAGCGAAGAAACGAAGTGCTTCTTGGTCGCGCCATCGACCATCGCATCGATGAGGAGGGATCGGGAGGCAAGATCGACAACGGGCGTGCTAGTGATGCCGAGCGGACTGATGTTGCCGCACGGCAGCCCTGAACTGACTGGCGTGCCGAGGTTCCGCTGCCAGATGACCGTGCCAGTAACGGCGTTTAAAGCGTACACGTTGTTTGACTCGGTCACGACGATCACCATTGAGGCGCCGCCGGGGCCGTTCTCGATGTAAAGGGGTTGCGCGTAGACGTTGCCTGAAATCGTGCCGTTAAAGTTTAGATCACGCGCTAAGCTAGCGGCGGCTGACGGCGTAAATGCGGAATCGATGTAAAGGCCATTGCGTGAAAGATTGTTCTGCTCCTGGGTGACGTTGACCTGCGCATTTGCTGGGATAATTCCGCCCAACAAACCTGCGGCGATATACGAGGAGATGGAAGATACGGCTTTCAAGGGTGCTTGATATCACATGCGCCCGTTTTAATTTTGACATGGCGGGGCCCTTTGTGTATCCACCAGCAAAGGGAGCAAATTCAGTACCATGCGGTTCGTGTTGTCTCAAAAAGGTCATAACCAATTTACTGCCTCTATCTTACAATAATGTTCTCGATTCGAGGGGCCGTGCTCATCACTAGGAAATCGTAAGGTCTTCCGACTGACTTTACACAATCCGCCCGCCACGGCATAGCCGCTGCCCGAAACCAATAAAGCGGTCACTGTGCTCAGGCCTGTTTAACCATTGTGGCGGCCCGGACGAAGTCCTCGTACGTTAACCCGGAACACTGCGGCATAACGAGTTTGCCAATCGTGTCTTTTTCGGTTGAGAGGCTCCAGCCCCCACCACGCCCAGGGCCAATCGGCTTGCACGGAGCGATCCCCGTCGTGTATCTCTACTAGCAAATCCCGCACCGGTTCCCAGCCGAGGTCAAGCGCCACCTTTGTCCGAACGTCCAGATCGATACCTGAAACAAAAAGGTATCCTCCGGGACTAACCAGTCGCGCTACGTTGCGGAGGCAGTTTTCTGCATCGGCCCTGCTCAGGTGGCAGAGGAAGTTACTCGCCACCACCAAGTCGTGTGGCCCGATAATGTTTACAAGTTCCGGGTCAGCGGCGTCCCGAAGGTACCACGTTATCCCTTGCCGGAGCCACGATTTGATTTTGGCGCGGTCTCCTTCCCAATCAAACATTTTGACCCTTTCAGCCTCAGTCAACCGCTCAAAAATCGAAGTACCGACCAACTGCGAGGTGTCCGGAGCGTAAATCCCTTTCTCGGCGAAGCTCAGTATTTCTTTCGAAATATCCACCGCATCCAGGAGTACATTCAAGTCCGGCCGTGCCGAGCGGATGGTCCAGAGGATTGAATAAACCTCAGCCCCGATACTGCAACCCAACACCGCAATTCTCAGATTCGAGCCTTGGACTTTCTGCCGGGCCAAACGGCGCATCAGTTCCAGTGCTGGACGATTCCTTAGGAAGAATGTGCCGAAGAACTGCTGGCGCTTAGCGCCCAGGCAAACCAAGCTATGCAACCATGCTCCGTACGAATGAAAGGCGTGCAGATTTCGTACGCGAGAAGGGAGACGCTCCCATACCAGCTTATTCAGCCGCAAGTAAAAGCCGGCAGGAGACTTTCCTAAGACTTGGAATCGCGCCGCCTTCTCCAGCAGTGGATGGTAAACTTGGTTGTTTATCACAAGACAATTCTCTGAGCGCACATTATTGGCTCAAACGCACTTGGAGATAAGGCGATATTGCTCCTCCAAAGTTCTACGATACGCCTCGGTCTTCTGTTTAATATAAACCTTAAGCGCCTCGGCATGCGTTTCGAGTCTAACAAGTCTATCGACTACATTGTCAAAATCCAAGTTACCAAGAGGAAGGCAGTATTCTGTCAACCCTATTTCGGCCATCAAAGATTCCAGCTTTCCATGGTCTGACAAGCAGACCACGGGCTGATTGAGCATAAGAGCCAGTACCAAGTTATGATATCTTGATGTGACTAAAAAGTCGACGGCTGCGATTTGAGACAACAACTGCTTTACCGTAAAGACCGGTTCGTTAACGATCTGACCTTCTTGATTCATTAACCCGCGCTCGTGCAGCAATTCCATGAAATCTTGTTTGACGCCGCTATCGTACGAAACATCTCCAATTATCACTCGCACCATGTAATTTCGCCCGCACAACCAGGCTGCGAGGTCTCCTAGCGTGTTCAAGTAATCGCAATAGGTGCGATTATTGTGGCGATCACGCAGGCCCCCTAGGCCGAGGTAGTCCTTTAGTCCGATACCGAAGACAGGCCTTTGTTTACCTACGCTCTGACATGCTGGTAATAAACTGCTTTGCAAGCTAAACGCCAGATCAGGATAAACTGAGTCACAGCCGTGGCAAAGTCCCATCTTCTCCACGTATTTTTTTGAGGCGATGTCTCGATAGCTACGGTAGTCCGAGAACTTGAGACTTGTCTTGATAAACTACCTGCTCAGAGGGTGGTATATCGGGCCGACTCCGATGTTTAGGAAGAGCAACCTAGTCCTGCACAGTTCGGCAATGAGTGCCCACTTGAATATATCATAGGGCCAGCTAAACGGTCCAGTCAGGTAATCCGATACTACTTGCGTTCCCGGGACGATCAGCATATTGCTTCCCTTAACTATCTTGAAGCCTTTACCCCAATGGATCAATTCCAGCGGGATTCGGAAAAGAATCTTTCGCAGCAATTTCACCAGCCTCGAGCCTCGCCTAGACCACAATTGGGAATCTAACCAAGCTGGGTATTCTCCATGGGCCGCAAATGCAGGGATACCGTGTCTTAGTTCTGTATCCTTGGGCACTGTACAAAGACAGGTAAATGTCGCATTCGGCAATGCCTTATGGATGTTGTACATAGTAGCCTGCAAGGTGCATTCATTACCTAAATTCTGATTGCCAAACACGCCGAAAAAGAGAATTTTGTTACTCTGTTTGTTTTGATTCATTTCACGATTAAAACCCTTTTTGTCGGCGGCGACCAAAGATCTAGTCGAGCACTGCTAGCTTATAGTTGCTTAAATGCACACGCAGTGGTACGAGGAAAGCTGTAGTGAAGTAACAAGGCCTCCGCGTGAAGTACTGTCGTTCTCACTCCTGCTGTGGAACTACATTACTGGATGTTATCTGGCAACGTCAGCCAGTTCTTTCAGTCGTTTCTCCCGTAACTCGAGTTGCGGCATGGGCTTGAGTCCGGCAATGGCAAGAATTTGTTTCCAACGATACGACCAGTCGTGGCGAAGAAGGGCTTCGGCGGCGTTGCGACGGCTTATTTCGCGGAGCCGCTCCGGTTGACCAGCAAGCTCATCCAAAACGTCCGCGACTTCAGAGCTATCAGGGTCAATTTCGATAACCGCGTCTCTCCAATTAAAGAGCTGGCGAAACACATCACAATCCGGGGCTTGGCCGATCATCACGGTGCCCGCTGCCGCCCCTTCGAAAAATCTAGCCGGCACTTCAATTTGGCCTCGAGTCTCTTCCGGCCGGTTCGCCTTGCCAGGGGCAACCAAAAAATATCGGCTCCGCTTGATTTGATTGGCCAGCAATGCACGGTGCTGCCTGTGGTTGGCCACTAAATTTTCCGCGCCAGCCTGAAGCGTCTCATAAACGTAGAACATGTTCTGCTCAGCCGTGAATTTAAGTAGCGTTTTGTGCAGACCTTCAAGTCGGCGGCCGAGGCTGTAAATGTCGATCACTCGTGCCGGCGGGTTCGGGTAAGGGCTGAAACGGATCGCGTCTACGGCATAGGGAAGGAAGTGGCAGGGCTGTCCGACTACTTTGCTGATCGCGTCCACGCTCCCTTTGAAGCCAACGAACACATGGTCGAATCGTTTCAGGATGTGCAGGTAATTTCGGCTACGGAGCACATCGGCGGAGTACAATTCGTCCAGCCAACATACAGTTGTCCTGCACCGATCCTTCCAACCCTTCACGGCGTTCACGTAAGGCAGATCTCGAAGCATTTGGATGCGACAAAAAAACAGTTCGTAGTCTTTTCTGAGCCTGACCGGGCGGAGTCCGGGATTTACAGAGGCCAGCCTGCGAGTGACATCCTTCCACAAAAGCCTGCGGTGGTATTTTTCCCTAAATCTGAAGCCCACGCCTGGTTCCAGCGGAAGGAGGTCAATATTATCCGCCTCCATAAAAACATCCTCGGCTTCGTAGTTCGCGGCCTCAAACGCCATGCGAGCGAACCCTCTCCAGGTTGGCATGCAAACCCGAGGTGCGGCCGATGACTCCGATGATTGCGACAGGCATCGTCCCTCGCCCAGGTCGTTTACCGTATGCATATTTTCATACCTTGGCGCACCCATCCGATAACCTTGGTGACGAAAGGTGGATAGAGTCGGATGTCACAGCTCGTATCTCCTCGCTGTGCG
>QHOR01000233.1:5779-6646 GCA_003219395.1 Verrucomicrobiota bacterium
CGAATCGTGCAGGTAAAAATCAAACGCATCACATACCGCCGCCCCAGCGCCAGGTGTCCGGGCAAGCCGTCGTTGAATAACTTCGCGATGGAAGAGGGCTGCTTCGCCAGCACGCGAGGCGCGTACGCTGCCCAGACTGCCGCGATCATTCCTCACCGTGTTTCAATCTCATCTGGTTTCACTGCACCAGACGCATGTTAGTGTTGGACTTAGAGTTGAACGCTAAATCCGGTTCTCTTGGATAACTGGCGAAGGCGTCGACACCGAATAAACACCGTGTCGAGAAATGAGCGGCAAAGTCGGAACGTCGCCAGAACCTCAGAGAATCATCCAAGCGATCCGCTCCGTTTAGTTGGCTTTCAAAAGGCGATATTATTGCAGATCGTACACTTCCACCAAAGCAACTCCGGTGGAGTTATTTACACCACGCACGATCGCGGTGTAATTACCCGGTGGGAGGGTTGCCATGATGGCAGACTCGCTCGGCTGCCTCGGTGCATGCCCACTGTTCTGGATCGCGCTGACCTGACTGTCAGTGATAATCCCGCCGATGCGCGTAATCTGCCAGTTATCATTAGAGGCAATCAAAGCTCCTGTGTCATTGTGCAGTTCCAATGTCGGATCGGCCAATGCGTTGCGAATGCCAAATCGTGTGAGCTCGGGACCAATGACACGCATAATCACCGTCGTTGGCCCGGTCCCTTGAACAATGAAGCCGCCGATCATCACGTTGTCGTCCGTCTGAACAAAGCTGCGAGTACTGATGTTGCCGAGAATTGAAGTAGTATCGGGGCTAAGATCGTACACGTCCACGAGACTAACTCCACTAGTGTCGTTCATACCACGCACGATCGCGGTGTAATTACC
>QHOR01000246.1:0-6346 GCA_003219395.1 Verrucomicrobiota bacterium
CAGTGCGACACTGATGATAATCGCGTTGACGGTGGAAAATTTGAGATCGGTGAAATTTACGTAGACCGGTGTATGCGGGGCGGAAGCGGCATCGGCATCGACATGTCGAAGCAAGCGATTGGTAACACTAACAAGAGATTGATTCTTCCAGGTATAGCTGCGCATCGGGCGCTGCCCCACGCTAAGTTCACTATATTTCAACATTCCAGCACCCCACTTCTCGAGGTCGTGCCATACTCGTTCGAATCCTCGGAACGGCGTCGGTAAAATGAGAATCAGAAATATCAGTGTCGCGACAAGACTACCGGCTGCTTTCCACCAACGCCGGTAAACCAGATAAACCATGGCAAGTACCGGAAATGCTTTGATCGCAGCGGCGACTGCAATGAGGATGCCGGCCACAATTTCGCGTTTCGTTCGCAACGCAACAAAAGCGCCCAGCATCAGTGCCAGTAACACAACACTCGGCTGACCGAGGTGGTAACTGGACCAGATATAAACAATCACAAGGAGACTCGGAATGAGATACAGCCAGCAGTTTGTTGTGTTCCGACTGCCCGCAGCGAGAACAGCACTCAGTTTGACACTGCAAAACCAGGCGATCGAATTGATCGCCACGAGAAGAAATATCAATCCTCCCTGACCAAGCAAACTCGCGCCCGCCAGAAAAAGCGCGCAGGGCGGCGGATACATGAAATCGTACTTTCCGGCACGAAAGAAATAAATCTCATCTCCCGCCAGCACATGTTTGCCGGTGGCGTACCAAAGTTCGTAATCAAAGATGGTGTGGCCGCGGAGGTAACGCAGGAGCGGAAGCGCAGAGAAGACAATCGCTGTCGCAACAAACGCCCAGAGCAATGTGCGTCGCCTTGCTGCATTGTTCAATCGCCCGTTCGCGGGCGACCCGCACGGCACGTCTGAAGACTCCTCAAGTTTATCATGTTGAGCGAAGCGAAACATCTTTGATCATTTCAGCAAGTTCGGCCTCAGCAAGTACTGAGATTCTTCGCGTGGCTCAGAATGACACAGAAGGCGCTCCTGGTTCTTCTCTCACTCGCCCGTGTATCTGGCAGATCATTTTGCCGGGGCAATCGGTGGACGCGCTTTGTGCCAGTCCGTGCTCTGCTCGTAGGCATGCGCCATTTGCAGAATGCCCGCCTCACCCAGCGGTTTGCCTAACAACTGCAAGCCAATCGGCAGACGATGCCCCTCCACCTTTGCAAAACCGCACGGCACGCTGATTCCGCAGATTCCAGCCAGATTGGCCGCGATGGTGAAGATATCGGCCAGATACATTTGCAACGGATCTTCGGTGCGTTCGCCTAGTTTGAACGCCGGCACCGGCGACGTCGGTGAAATCAATGCATCTACTGTCTCAAACGCCCTGGCGAAATCCTGCCGAATCAACTCTCGCACTTTTTGTGCGCGCAAATAGTAGGCGTCGTAATAGCCGGAGCTCAGGACGTACGTCCCAAGGATAATGCGACGTTTCACCTCCGGCCCGAAACCTTGTTCACGAGTGCGGCCATAAAGATCGAGCATGTCCTTCGGATTTTCTGCTCGATGTCCATAACGCACTCCATCAAAGCGAGCGAGATTGGCGGATGCTTCCGCCGTGGCCAGAATGTAATAGACGGCGACTGCGTAATCGGTATGGGGCAATGAAACATCGACTATGTCCGCGCCTAACGAATTCATCTTTTTCACCGCGTCGTCGACCGCAGCTCTCACTTGTGGATCGATCCCTTCGATCATGTACTCCTTCGGCAGACCCAACCGGATTCCGCGCAAATCATTTCCGAGCTTTGCAGCAAAGTCAGGCACCGGCTCATTGAGAGAGGTGCTGTCTCGCGGATCATGCCCCGCCGTCGCGTTCAGAATGAGGGCAGAGTCGCGGACGGTTTTAGTCAACGGCCCGATTTGATCAAGCGATGAAGCAAACGCGACGAGACCAAATCGCGAGACTCGGCCGTACGTCGGTTTGAAACCAACAACGCCCGATAGCGCAGCGGGTTGCCGAATTGAACCGCCGGTGTCGCTGCCCAACGCCCCGAATGCTGCGTCAGTTGCCACTGCTGCCGCCGAACCGCCACTCGAGCCGCCCGGCACGCGGGACAAATCCCACGGATTCCGCGTCAATTTCACTGCAGAATTTTCCGTGGACGAACCCATGGCAAACTCGTCCAGGTTGGTTTTTCCAAACGGAATAGCGCCGGCCGTGCGCAATTTTTGAATGATCGTGGCATCGTATGGGGATCGATAACCGCGCAAGATGTTTGAGGCGCACGTGCAAGGCTGACCCATCACATTGATGATGTCTTTGATGGCAACCGGGACGCCGCCCAAAGGGAGATCGACGTTCGCCTCTTCTGCTTCTTTCATCGCGCCATCAATGTCCAGCGACAGATAGGCCCCAATTTCTCCATCGACAGACTGAATGCGTTTTCGCAGAGCATCGATGACTTCAGACGCGGAAACCTCCCTGCGACGCAACAATGATTGCAGATCGGCGATGCTAAGCGCCGGCAGATCCTTGTCCGTCATTCCACAACTTTAGGGACGATAAAAAGATCGTTCGCCTTTCGAGGGGCGTTACTCAACGCTTGCTCCGCCGTAAACCAGTCACGCGGCGCGTCCTCGCGGAAAACATTAAAAACGGCAAGTGCGTGAGCGGCTGCTTCCACGTGACTCACGTCAGCCTGACTGAGTTTTTCGACGTAATTGAGCACATCGCCTAATTGCGCCTGAAAAGCGTTCGCTTCCTGCTCGGACAGATTGATCCGCGCCAATCGGGCAACGTACGCAACATCGAGATCCGCGGCGCCGGCCATGACTGTCGTTCAGGAATGCAGGTTGCTGATCAGCCAGATAACGGCTGCTGCAAGCGCCACCACAAGAAGGAGAAAAATGATTTGGCCGTCTCGTCGCTCTTTGCGCATCGAACGAGGGCGCCTGGAACTTCTGCTTTCGCCCTGGTCCTGCGCCGTCACGGAGACGCGAAATCGTCTATTGCTTCGGTTGTCCTTTGCTCCTTGCTCCGTCCGGTTTTTCTCGACTTGCGGCACCTTCGCAACAAGCCGCTCGAGTTTTTCAAGTCTTTCCCGCAAGTCCGCTTCCTGCCGTGCTATTTCTTCCTGCCTTCGGCGAATCGGCAGGCTGGATCTGGACGAACTACGAAACATCGCCATTACTTGCTCGCCATCCAAACGAAAAGAGCGAGGGCAATAGCGCCAAAGATAATGAGGGGCAACGTGAGTGCGACGCCAATCTGGAACCACTGAGAAAATGAACGTCCGTCGCCACTCTCATAACCCTCCGTTCCAACCTCAGGCAATGATGAATCGCCTTCGTGTCCACCCGCTGCCTGCAACCGGCTGCGTTGCTCGTTGTACACTGTGCGCGCCTCGTCCACTGTGCTTAAAGCCCGGCTCAGTTCCTTGTGTAAATCCGAGGGATTCCAGCTCTTTGGCTCTCCCGGGCCGCGCGAATTTGCTCGAGCCGGCTTTGAGCATTGTACCCTTCACGCTCGAGGACAACGAGCGACCGAGTCAGTTTATCCGCCATTTCTGCGCGACCCTGCTCCAACTCGTCCTGGCGGCGACTCAGTTCTTCCAATTCGCGCTTTTGTTTTTCGATCTGCTCCTGCTGGCGTTTGAGCTGAAGGAGTTGCTCCTGCGCTTTCTGCACCTGCGAGTCCAGATGCTCGGGAGAATTGGCCTCGTCCTCGCTCAATTCGAGCATTTGTTCACTCGATCGAAATTTTTCTGGCATGACAGATGGTGATTCGCCGTGCGCGCTGTAGCGCATATTAAGTGGCTCACTTGAGATTTCCACATATTTTCGTTAAGCACGCGCGAAAAGTTTCGGTCGCCAATCAAGTCCAAAGTAATCAGCTTGTCTTCGATAGCGCGATCGGAAGTCAGACATCTTGCCTGACTCGGCTGCGGGGCTGCCAACCCGACATTATTGCAAACGAGCAAGATGCTCGTTAGCCGGGCGAAGATGGCGGCTTCACTTCCCGCCGAGCGTCAACGCCCCGGCATCATTTCCAGAAGGAAACCTTTAAAATATTCCGTTTCTGGAATTGTCGGCAGCACGGGATGATCAGGCGCCTGCTCGAACCGGCGCAATCGTCGCGCGGAACGCCGCGCATCGACAAGGGCATCGGCGATTGCCTGCGCAAATTCGTTATCGCTCACATGATGGGAGCATGAAAAAGTCGCCAGCAGGCCATTCTTCGACAAGAGCTTAAATGCGCGCATGTGCAATTCCCGATAGCCACGCAACGCGTCGCGCAGTCCACTTCTGGTTCTAGTAAACGACGGCGGATCGAGAACAACCAAATCATACCGGCCGCCCCCTTTTTCAGTCGCCCGCAGGAATTGAAAGACATCCTGCTCGATCCATTTCACTTCCAAATGATTGCGCGCCGCGTTTGCTTTCGCACCCGCGACGTTGTCGGAGCTTTCTTCAATGCCCGTCACATCTGCCGCGCCCGCGCGGGCGCAGGTCAGCGCAAATGCTCCCTGATTTGTAAAACAATCCAGCACGCGCTGGCCCCGCGCGTATCCGGCAACGACCGAATAATTATGTTTTTGATCGAGATAAAAACCGGTCTTTTGCCCATGTAAAAGATCGATTTCGAACTTCACGCCTTCGATTTCGATTTCGACATTCGATGGCGCGTCTCCGCGCAAGATGTTTGAATGTAATTCCAGCCCCTCAGCCTTGCGAATCGGCGCGTCATTTCGCTGAATGATGCACAATGATTGCAGGGCCGGCACGCCGCCTGCGAGTGGATCAATCCTGGCAACGGAGGCGCTTGTTGTGCCAAAAACATGTTCAATTGCATCCGCAATCAAGTCTTTTCGCATATCCATCGCCAGCGTGAGCGTTTGCATGACGAAATGATGACCGTACCTGTCGAGGATTAATCCAGGCAGCCCATCGCTTTCGCTCCAAACGATGCGGCAGAGTTTGGGATCGACACCGCGTCGTGTCCGGTATTCGGCCGCCTGTGCGATGCGTCGGCTGAAGAAATCCAGGTCCAGTTCCTGCTTTCGACGCGAAAAACGGCGCGCCACGATTTGTGACTTGGAATTGTAGATGGCACTGCCGATCAAACGATCTTTGCCGTCCTTCAAGGAAACGACATCGCCGTCCGCCGGCTTTCCAAAGACTTTCAGTACTTCACTGGAAAATACCCAATCGTGTCCGTGCAAAATTCGCGCCCGCGGTTTGACAACAATTCCGGCCATGAGTTGAAGTGAGATGTAAGAAGTGAATAGTGAGAAGTAGTTACCCTGTCCCTTTCTCACCACTTATTAATCACTATGCATATGCAAACCGCCACACAATCGTTCATCGACATTCCGGGAATAAAAAAGCTCCGCAGCGGCAAGGTGCGCGAAGTCTTTGACCTTGGCGACACGCTATTGTTTGTCGTAACCGATCGCATCTCTGCTTTTGATGTAATCCTGCCCGATCCAATTCCGCACAAAGGCGCGGTCCTGAACCAAATTTCCGCGTTTTGGTTTAATCGTTTCGAGACGATTCAGAATCACCTTGTCGCAGCCAATTTCGAGGACTTCCCGAAGCAGTTGCAACCGTTCCGCGAGCAACTCGCCGGCCGTTCCATGATCGTTAGGAAAACCAAGCCGCTCCCAGTTGAGTGCGTAGTGCGCGGTTATCTTGCTGGCTCCGGATGGAAAGAATATCAGGAATCGCAGAGCGTTTGCGGAATAAAACTTCCATCAGGCCTAGAGCTCGCGTCGCAACTGCCGGAGCCGATCTTCACGCCGGCGACGAAGGCGGAGGAAGGTCATGACGAGAATATCGATATGACACGATGTGCTCAGATTCTGGGCGATGAAACCGCCGATCGCGTGCAGAAATTGAGTCTGGAAATCTATTCGCGCGGCCGCGAGCATGCGGCACAGAAGGGACTTATCGTTGCGGATACGAAATTCGAGTTCGGCACTGTCGACGGAAAACTGCTTTTGATCGATGAATGCCTCACGCCGGATTCGTCCCGGTTTTGGCCGAAAGATGAATACGTCGTCGGGCAGAGCCCGCCCAGTTTTGATAAACAATTCGTGCGCGATTATTTGGAGACACTCGATTGGGATAAGACTCCACCTGCGCCGCGTCTGCCGAAGGACGTAATCGAGAAAACATCGGCGAAATACCTCGAGGCTTTCCGTCGTTTAACTGATAGCGAGCTGGCGATCGGGTAGAATCCGACCCAATCGAGTTTTAGATGAGATCGTTTGCGCTGCTTCGCTAAATGAAGCAAGGAGTGAGCAATCTCATTTAGTTCTTGATTATCGTTTTTATAATTATCTTT
>QHOR01000246.1:6527-10178 GCA_003219395.1 Verrucomicrobiota bacterium
TATACGCCGAACCTGGACCGGCTGGTGCGCAGGGGAATCAGTTTTGCAAATGCATACTCTACGTGTCCGATTTGCATACCCGCGCGCTACACCATTCGCACAGGATGTGAACCTTTAACTACCCGTGCCTTCAACAATGCAAAACCAAAGCCTGCCGCGGGACAGGCCACTGAAATGGAAGCGCGCTGTGGACCGTATCTGGCGCGCACAATGTCACGCCTGGGGTACCGGACCTTCGGAATCGGGAAATTCCATACATATCCCTGGAATGAAGATGTAGGCTACGAAAGCCTGTGGCGCAGCGAAGAGACTTATCACCCACCGGCACGTGAAGGCGACGACTATGGTTCATGGTTGACGCAGGAATATCCAGCATTCGATTTCCTGGAGCAGCCGTTTGGGGAACGCACGGAGATGTACTACCTGCCACAACGCAGTCCGCTTCCAGCTGAGTTAGGCGTGGAATGGTGGATGGCTGATCGTGCAGTGGAGGAGATTGCGCAGTCGGATCATTCGCGGCCCTTTTTTGGGTTCGTATCGTTTGTTGGCCCGCATCCGCCGCTCGCCCCTCCAATTCCATTCAATCGGATGTACGACCCCGACCGAATGCCGAACGTCATTCTTGGCAACGTCGAGGAAGATCACCTCGATGAAGAGATTCCGTTTATGCGCTACGCCGTTTGGGCGGACGCAATCAACCCGGCACTCGTGCGAACTGTAAAGGCCCGATATTATGGCGAGATTTCGTATTTAGACCATTGTGTCGGCCGAATTCTCGACGCAATCGAAGCCCGCCCGAAATCGGAGAATGTTCTTATCTGTTTTTTTTCGGACCACGGCGATCTTCTGGGTGATCATCATGGCTGGCAGAAACAGACCTTTTTTGAGGCAGCCTGCCGTGTTCCGCTCCTGCTGAGTTGGCCCGCGATGCTGTCGAACCAAGTCGTCCGGAATGAATTGATCAGCCTGGCGGACTTATTCGGAATTGCGACTCAAGCAGCTGGTCAGTGCGACGTACGAGAAGGGACAAACGTTCTCAAAATGCTTCGAGGCGACCACGCGCCACGCCAGTATCTTATCGGCATGGTTGAACCTCCCGGTTCGCACGATTTCAAACTCATGGTGGTTACCAATGACTGGAAATACATTTTCATGGCAAACGGTGGGCGGGAACAGCTCTTCAACCTGAGACAGGACCCCCACGAGTTCTCGAGCTGCGTTGCATCCGCTTCTAAGATCAGGAATGAACTTCACGCCTTGGGCGTGCAAGCTTGCCAGGCGCAAGGCGCGACAGACGCCCTCGATGGCGAAAAGCTACGCGCGTTTCCCTTCCGCGAACGCCCACGGACGCGCATCTATCAATTCGATCGCTCGCGCGGGGTTGTTGGATTTCCAGATCGACCAGAGAACGCGTTGAAAGGTTTCGATCGCGCCACCTTGAAGCGCATCAACTGATATGGAAGCGGGTCAAGAGGACCGGGAAAGTCTGGGCGGCGGTCTGAAGCCCGGCGACGCGCATTACCGCGCATACGTCGGTCCTCCCGAAGATTACGATTTGATCGCAGCGATGACGTTCAATCTGTTGACCACTCTCGGTCTGCGGCAGCATCATGCATTGCTCGACATCGGATGCGGGTCGCTTCGAATCGGTCGCCTGTTCATTCCCTATTTGAATCGCGGAAAGTATTTTGGCATCGAGCCAAATGAATGGCTGGTCGAGGAAGGAATTAAGCGGGAGCTCGGCGAGGCCTTGTTGAAAATCAAACACCCGACGTTCTTTTTCTCCGATTTACCGGAGACGATTGCCCAGGCGAAAGTCTCATTCGATTTCGCTGTGGCTCAATCAATCTTTAGTCACTGCGGATTGGATCTGATCAAAAGTTGGCTGTCCTCAATTTCGCGCTCGCTTGCTGAAGATGGGGCTTTGGTCGCCACATTTTTACCTGGGGAGGAGGACGCGCCAAACAAAGGCTGGGTCTACCCCGAATGCGTGAATTACAGGCCAGCGACGATCAGACAACTGGCCGCAGAAGCAGGTTTGCGATTTGAACTCTTGGATTGGAAACACCCCAGGCAAACATGGGCGCTGTTCGCCGCCCCAAGGTTTGATTCGGGTTGGTTCAAGAACAAACATCTCACCTGGAATGCAGGACTGACAAAAACGCTAGGGAAAAACAAAGGCGAAACTACCGCTTCTCCAACGCCGATACCATCTGCCAATTTCTCGCACGCCGAAGGCCACGTCTATGATCAGGATGGCCTGCGCTCGATTCACAGTCACGAATTCATGGATGATCCAGCTTTTCGAAGGGCCTATGAACGCGGAGTTCGCGCCGCGGGGAACGATTATCGATGGCACTGGCGGGTTCACATCGGTCTGTGGGCCGCTGCCTGCGCCGCTCGACTCACTGGCGACTTCGTCGAATGCGGTGTGAACCGCGGTTTCCTCTCGTCCGCGATTATGGATTATCTAAACTGGGATTCCTTGGGAAAACACTTTTATCTGCTCGACACTTTTCGCGGGCTGGACGAACGATTTGTTTCACCTGCAGACAGAGCCTCAGGCGCGCTGGAAAAGAACGAGAAGAGCCTGGCTTCCGGATTTTATATCCAGGGTATGGAAGAAGTACGGGCAAATTTTTCTCAATGGAGAAATCTCTCTCTCATCGAAGGATCGATCCCGGAAACCCTGCCGCAGGTTCGCGCGGAGAAGATCGCCTATCTGCATCTCGATATGAATTGTTCGGCACCCGAGATGGCAGCGGTCCAGTTTTTTTGGGAGCGTCTGATCCCGGGTGCGTTTGTGCTCCTCGATGACTACGCCTATTGCGGTTATCTCTCGCAAAAACTTGCGATGGATCAGTTCGCCGACGAAAAAAGTGTCAAAATTGTATCGTTGCCGACTGGGCAGGGGCTTCTGATCAAGCCGCTGGAGACTCGTTAAAGGTAATGGGTGAACCGTCCCCGAGCTTGGAGATCTGCCCCGTATGCGGTGGTGATCGATTCACAAACGAACCGGTGCTCTGGCCCGAATTGATTGAGCTATGGGAGTTGTCGCCCGAAGAAGTCGCTTACGTCGATCTACAGCAGGGTTATTGCTGCGGGGCTTGCGGGAATAACCTGAGAACGATGACACTGGCTGCGGCGATGACCAGAGCTTTCCGGTTCGCCGGCAGTTTCAAGGACTTCTGTCGCGAAGACCCAACGATTCGCCAGCTCACTGTCATTGAAATTAATGCCGCCAAAAATCTGTCGGCTTTTCTCCAGGTTCTCCCCAAGCATGCGCTTCATTCCTTCCCGCAGCTCGACATGCAGCGAATGAGCTTTGCGGATTCGTCGATCGACATCATCATTCATTCCGACACGTTAGAACACGTTGCAGACTCAAAGGGCGCTCTGAAAGAGTCTGTGCGCGTTCTGAAACTGGGCGGTCATTTGTTTTATACTGTGCCGATTGTTATCGGCCGCTTGACCCGGACGCGGCGCGGGTTGCCTGCGAGTTATCACGGAAAGCCGGGAGCGGAGCGAGATGATTGCGTCGTGCAAACGGAATACGGCGCCGATTTCTGGTGCGAGATTTTCGAGGCCGGCTTTTGTGAAGTAAGCCTGACGAGCCTGATCTTCCCCGCATCCGTGGCAATCCACGCAATC
>QHOR01000010.1:0-15121 GCA_003219395.1 Verrucomicrobiota bacterium
CAGCCTGAATGGCTGCGTCCGCCAAACTCAGGCGTGCAGCGCTATGGTCGAAGCCAAGGAAGTAAAGCTGGTCGTGGACGTAAGCAAGCTGGCAATAGGCTTGGAAAAAGGAGGGATCACGGGTGACAGCCTGGTTGAGCAGATCGGCGGCCTGGGTCAATTCCGCGCTCGCCCTACTGCTAAACAGTGTCAAGAGAAGATCTCTCGCCCGCAGGTAAAAATCGTAGGCCACAAAATCCGAAGTTGGTGGTTCTTCAATGGCGGCCTTCTCGACATCCGACACTTTGGCTTGAAGCCGATCTGCGACTTGTTGTGCGATTTCGCTTTGGGTCAGAAATACGTTAGCCAGATCCTGATCGTATTCCTGCGTCCAAACTTGATTATTGCTGCGAGTATCTATTAACTCCGCGTTTACGTGAATCCTGCCCGCCTCCCAACGCACGCTTCCCTTTAGCACATGAGAGACGTTCAGCGCCCGCGCGATTTGTCGCGTGTTACGTACGCCACGATATCCCATCACGCTCGCGCGGCTAACTACTCTGAGCTCGGCTACCCGACCTAGCTTCGTCAAGATGCCGTCTTGGATAGCTTCGGCAAAAAAAGCGCTCTCCTTGGTTTGACTCAGATTTTCAAAGGGCAGCACCGCTATGGCAATATTTGACGATCCTTGGAGTAGCCCATTTTTCCAGGACATCATTCCGACCGCTGTTCCCAACAGCAACAACAGGATAGCCATTCCCGCAGCAACTGGGTTACGCCGTGACCAGCGGAACGTGCGCACCGGGATCGACACCGATCGCGCGATGATGGGCCGGTCTGCCAGCCACCGTTCAAGATCTTCAGCTAAATCCGCGGCCGAGCAATAACGCGCGTTCGGTTCGCGCTCCAGACATTTTGCGCAAATGATTTCCAAGTCGCGATCGAGTGCTGGCGCGAGAGACCGCAGTTTTGGCGCCGGCCTTTCAACAGCTTGTTGAATTGCAGCAAGCACGTTGTCACCGAGGAATGGTGGACGGCCCGTCAACAGATCGAATAAGATAGCCCCAAGGCTGTAGACGTCAGTGCTGGGCCTCGAACTGTCCGTTAAGCCCTCGGCTTGTTCGGGTGCAATGTAACCCGGTGTGCCAAAACTCGTCAATGTGGGGGTAAGATCGCCGGGCGTATCTATCCATTTGGCCAACCCAAAGTCGCTCACCAAAGGCTCGCCACGCCCATCAAGCAAAATGTTTCCCGGTTTTAAGTCGCGATGAAGAACTCCCTGGGCGTGCGCATACGCGACAGCGCGTGCGACCTTTGCCATTAACGCTACGCTACGGGATGGTTCGCGCCGTAGGACTGGCACGGCGTCGCGCAAGCTGCCACCTGCAGCGAATTTCATGCTGAAGAATGGAAGCCCGTCCTCGTCCTCACCAACTTCATAAATCGGAAGAATGTTCGGGTGATCCAGACTTGCAGCGGCGAGTGCTTCGCGCCGAAAGCGAATCAGCGTTTCTCGGGAATCGGCCTCGTAGGTCAGAATCCGTTTCAATGCGACAATACGGCGCGAATGCCGTTGGCGAGCGCGATAAATAACTCCCATCCCACCATGTGCGATTTCCTCGAGAATCTGATAATTACCGAGCCGCCAATCGGGATCGCGCACATCAATATCAGAGAGCACGTCTTCCAGCGTTTCATTGCTAGAACAATCGGCACCCAAGCCCAGAGAGAGCAAACAGTACAGACAGAGACCGCGACCCACGCGCGACCTTGATCCACATTCTGCGCACGGGATCGGATTCTCTCGGCGTGGTGCCAAGCCAGGAGTACCTGCCGGGTTCATGGCAACGTCGAACAAAGTTAAAACAGGCGCGATGTATTCAGCACCCTCCCCCACACCTCCTCTCTGTCCTTCTACGGAAGCCGTTGGTCGAAGTTCAGTACAAAGTTAAAAATCGTCTGGAAACGCTCGACCTGTGAGCCATCGAGTCGCAGGTTCGAAGTGACCACAGAATTGATCGAACGATCTATGGCAGGCAATTACTGCGAACCCATTCGCGCTCTCGCCAAGCGGATGAAGATCAATACGTGTGACGCGATAATAACTGGCACCAGAAACGTGGGGAGAAGACTGAGGGGAAGTTCTCGCAATTCGTGCATCGACTGCCAGTCTTTCAGACCAAACCGGAGCGCACTCGCGACAACAAACACGATGTCGATAAGGCCTAACGCGTTCCAACTAAGCAAAAGCGCATTCGTAATTCGGGCGGGGCCTAAACCAATAGCTATGACGATCGCCAGGATCCCTATCACGATGTCTCCCCATCCCGCCGGTCTTGCGAACGCACAAGGCGACTGGCTCCGTTTACAAAGCACCAGAAAATACGCGCCAGCAAATAGCCGTGTCACGTGAAGTAACACAAGCCAGCGCAGATTAACACTGAGCACACACGCTCTGACCGGCGCGGCTTTCCAACACGCGAGAAGGATGAGTGCGGTCAACGTCCATACTGTCGCGGTCACCGCCAATGCGCTTGCATTCTGAAACCAGCCAGCCAGGCCTACTGCAAAGCACAGCCAGCCAAGAAGAATCAGGGTGACAATCCTGTTCGAGTTATCTCTCATGACACCACCAGCTGAAACACCGCTCAGGCCAACATTTCAGTCACTGCTGCACTGCAGTGAATCTCTGTTGTGTCGAGAAACGGAATGCCGTTGTATTCTGAATCACCCAGAATCAGTGGCAATTCTGTTCCAGCAAGAACAACCCCATCGATGCTATCCTTCGCTGTCATGCGATCGATAATCGCCAGCAGACCAGCGCGGGTCTCTGGTAAAAACGTCCCCGAGAGCAATTCATTGAAGTATTTGTCGTGTATGTAGACCTGATCCGTCGCGTCTGGCACGAGAAGCTCAATTGCTTTCCGCGAGAAGACGTTCGGATAGAAAGTTGCCTGCATCGTGTAGCGGGTCCCGAACAAAGCGAGCCGTTTTAACTGACGCGCTTTGGCCGCTGCACAAGTCGCTTCCACAATGCTGATCAACGGAATTGGCGACTTTGCCGCAACCTCGTCGAAAACAATATGCGGCGTGTTCGCTGAAATCAGACCGAAAGTTGCACCAGCTTGGTCGAGCTTGCCGATCTCGTTGAGCAAATACTCAGCCAGACCCGCGAAATTGTTTGCGTCTATGAAATCGAGTCCTTTTTTCAAGTTAATGCTGTTAATGATGAATTGCGGATAGCTCCCATCACCCATTCGCTCCCGATAGAGCGCGACGATCCTGCGGTAATAATCGATCGTGCTTTCAGGACCGAGACCACCAATCATTCCAAGAGTCTTCATGTATTAACCAGGAATCCGACTTCGCTAAAGCTACTGCCTAACATGTGAGCACAATATGTGAAATGCCGAATGACGAATGACGCAGTCAGATTGACAAATTCAAAATGAGCCATGTGTTCGGCATTCGGATTTCGTCATTGTAAAAACCCGTGTTTATTCGAGCCATCGGTACCTAATGAAAAGCAAATCTGCGCTTCATTTTGTTCTCATCATCGGCATCGCAAATTTCTTCGCTGACTTTACGTATGAAGGCGCGCGGGGAATTGTCGGACCTTTTCTTGGTTCGTTAGGCGCGAGCGCGGCGATCGTCGGATTGGTGGCGGGATTGGGCGAATTGATGGGCTATGGGTTGCGATCTGTCTCAGGATATTTCGCGGACAAATCACATCGACACTGGGCATTTGCATTCCTGGGCTACACGATCAATATGCTCGCAGTCCCCACGCTGGCGTTTACCGCACAATGGCCGGCTGCAGCCAGTCTCGTGGTTTCGGAACGCATCGGTCGAGGTATTCGCAAACCGACTGTAGAAGCGATGCTTTCATACGCTGGCAGATCAATTGGAGCTGGGTGGGTCTTTGGATTGAACGAAGCACTCGATCAGGCCGGCGCGACGATCGGGCCATTACTGATGGCGCTGATTCTTTACCTTAATGGCGGATATCGTACCGGCTTTGCGGCCCTGTTAATTCCAGCTTTGCTTTGCCTCGGGACCTTGGTCCTGGCACGGCTCCTTCACCCGCGGCCACATGAATTGGAAAAAGGCACGGGACATACCCTCACGACACCTAACCTGACACAAGCCTACTGGATTTATCTCGCGGCCGGGGCGCTCCTTGCCGCCGGGTTCGCCGATTTCGCATTGATCGGTTTTCACTTTCAAAAGGCGCACATCGTGCAGGGAAACTTGATCCCCGTATTTTATTCCGTTGCGATGGCAGCCAGCGCTCTTGCATCTATTCCATTGGGTCGGCTATTTGACAGGTTTGGTCCGAATGTGTCGTTGTTCGCGTTTCTGGTTTCGGCCGCGGCTGCACCGTTGGTGTTTCTGGGCACACCCGTGTTCGCATTGATTGGAATGATTTTTTGGGGAGTGGGAATGAGCGCCCAGGGTTCGCTGTTTCAAGCAATCCTTACCGGTGTTATTCCGCCACAGAAACGAAGCACAGCTTTTGGGTTGTTCGATACCGGATACGGAATCGCATGGTTTTTAGGTAGCGCAGTGATGGGTCTGCTATATGACAAGTCGATTTCAGGTGTGGTACTGTTCTCGGTCGTTCTTCAATTGTGTGCTATTCCCGTTCTCTTTATCGCGAATAAAAAGCGCTAATCTTTCATCGTGGATCCATACGCAAAACCGAAGGAACGAAGGACCGGTGCACGGCGACCCAAGATTACTCACTTACCAGGTTCCGAAGAGCGCCGGACGCGAAGAGAACGACAGGCAGAAAAAGAAGCCGTGGCAGCTGAACGACGGGCGATCAAAAAGGCAGCGCGCATGCATTTGAAACAGCAACTGCTTGAAGAATTGGGTGCTGATGATTTGTGACAGGCGGGATCGCCAATCTCTGCTACAGCATCGTTGCTGTCGGTTTGCGATTCAGCGGGAGGCGTTACAGTTCGTCCCATGCGTCCGATCAATTTGTCGTCACTCATTTTCGCACTGCTCGTGCTAACTCCGATTGCGGTCCTGGCACAAACGCCTTCTCAACGTAACCCGGACGTTTCAAACAAGGCACTGATCACAAAATCAACGCCCGGTATCAGCACCGACGCTTTCAAGGATCAAAGCAGGAATGCCCCTGAGTCGCTTCGCAAGATGGCGGACGATTATTACACCTGGCGCAATCAAAATTATCCGGTCCGCAGCAGCGAAGCGGGACTTCATACATGGGACGACCGGCTGACTGATCATTCGCCGGGAAAAATCGCAGAGCGCGCGCAACACGTTCATTCGCTTCTGGAGAAGGTGCGCGCGATGAAGACAGAGAATTGGGCGAAAAACGATCGCATCGATTGGATCCTGTTCCGCGCCCAATTGGAGAATGTCGATTTTGGAGATCGCATTCTGAAATTCGAGCGGACAAATCCGCAGGTTTACATCCGCGAATGCACGGACGCGATCTTTTCCCTGCTCAAAAAGGAATATGATTCGCCGAGAAAACGCGCTCTTGCTGCCACTGCACGCCTCAAACAAATGCCTGCGTTGCTGAAACAAGGCCTCTCTAACTTGCAAGGTCCGGTAAAACTCTACGCGCAACTGGCGATCCAATCGGCGCGTTCGATCGATCCGCTCCTAAATAAAAGCTTAATGGCGCTTGATGTGGGGCTCGCGCCTAACGAGCACGATGATTTAACCAAGGCGCGCGACGCCGCAGTTACTGCTGTTCACAGCTATGCCGATGAGTTGGACAAGCGCCTGCCGAAAATGGTCGATTTCGCGCCGATGGGCGAAGCAAATTATAACTACTATCTCAAACACGTTGTGCTTCTGCCGCTCGACGCCACACAGGTAGAGATGATTGGGCGAGCCGAGCTGGCGCGTTATCGCGCCCTTGAAGCGCTCTTACCTGATCCCAAATTAGCCGATCCAGATCCGAAACGGGCTGCTCACATTCCACCCGATCAGGAATCTTTCCTGAAAACCTACGAAAGCCGTGAAGCTGAAATGATCAGCTTTTTGAAGGAACACAATCTTGTCACCTTGCCGGACTATCTTGGGCCGTTTGAAATTCGACAATTGCCCGAAGCGTTTAAGCCTACCAGCCCTGGTGGTTTCATGAATCCTCCCGGTGTTTACGACAAAGATCCAACGGGGTTCTTTTTCATTCCCACCTACAATCCCGATTCGAAGAATTTTTATATTCGCGCAGCGATTGAAGATCCACGACCAATCCTCGGGCATGAAGGTATTCCCGGGCACTTTCTTCAACTCTCAATCGCCAATCATTTAAGCGACGAGATCCGGCGCCAGCATGATGATACCGTGTTCATCGAAGGCTGGGCGCTTTACGGCGAAGAGATGTTGATGCGCACTGGCCTTTATCCGAATGACTCACCTGCGCAGGGACAAATCCTCCGTCTGTCGCGCTATCGTGCGGCACGCATTGGAGTGGACGTGAATCTGCATACGGGACGATGGAGCTTTGAGCAAGCCGTCAAATATTTTATGGACGCCGGCGGACTGGATCGCGAGGCTGCGGAAGGTGAAGCGGCGGGAGCAGCATCCAGCCCAACGCAAAAGATCAGCTACATCACCGGGAAATGGCAGATCATGAATCTGCTTGGCAGGTACAAAGACAAACAAGGCGATAACTTGCGGCTTGGTCAATTCCACGATGACTTGATCAAGAACGGCAGCCTGCCAGTGTCTGTGGTCGAATGGATCTTACTTGATGACCCGACTGCTCTCCAAAAAGCGACGGAACAGCAATAACTAGCCCGGCGTTATTATGTTCAGTGCAGTTTCTCTTCGCAGAGTGGTAGCGCACGCGCGTCCTCGCGATCGCGAACTTTCTCGTGCTGGAAAACAATTCCGGTAGGCTGCCGAAGTAAAATTCGTTTCGGTGCGACGCCGAAACCAGTTCGCCACGGCGAACGGTATCCAAAAACCGCCACCGTCGCCCGCTCTGCATGGGGCTCTATGGTTTATCTTTGGGCACTCCCGAGGCGGCGAGTTGTTGGAAGCGCGGATCGCTTCGCAGCGGATCGAACATCGGATCTAGTCGGAGCAGTGCAGGAGTAAGTGGCGTACCAGAGGTCAGCGCACCCTCATAAGGTATCGACAGAAGTTTCCGTAAAGCAACGATCGCCCGGTCGGGCTCCTCCAAGCGCGGCGCCACCCGAGCAAGGATCTCGGTCGGAGCAGGACCGTCCAGCGCGTCCTTCTCGATCGGCACGGCGGCCATCGCCTGTTCTGCTAGAGCGAACGCTGCGACCTTGTCACCCAAGCCCATATTGGTCAGCGCGAGATCTTCAATGAGAATATAGTTTTCTGGCTGTTCTTTGAGGAATGATTCGAGTTCGCTGCGTGCCTGCCCCCAACTTTGTTGAGCGGCATCGTGTTCGCCGGCGACTTCTTGCGCCCAGCCTAACCAAAAGCGGAGTTCGCCACTGATATAACCCAATGCTGGATCAGGCTTAGCCAGTATTTCTTTTAGACGAGAAATGATTTGGTCGGGGCGCGGAAGGCGTCGCCAACACGGCCAATGGCGCGCAAACGCTTTTTAACAATACCACCGGGACGGCCAATACTGCGCAAGGTTTTCAGGCCCTCTATAGCAACGCCACCGGCCTGGAGAATACTGCCGTTGGCGTGAACGCGCTGCGAGAGAACCAAACTGGAGGCCACAACACGGCACTCGGCGCCTATGCGCTGTACAACAATACAGTGTCCGATAACACAGCGTTTGGCCATAGCGCGCTTTACAGCAACACTACCGGCTACAGCAATGTGGCCGTCGGTAATCAGGCGCTCATCACCAATACCACCGGCGCCTTCAATGTGGCCAACGGTTATGCTGCACTCTACAGCAACACCACCGGTATCAACAATGTAGCCATCGGTTATCTTGCGGGCAATCAAACGAGTGGTAGCGACAATGTTTATATCGGCTACGATGTGTTTGGCGCTGCCGGGGAGAACGACAGCACCTATATCAGCAACGTCTATTCCTCGGTGGCGAGTGCGCGCGCGGTTTACGTCAATTCAAACAACAAAATCGGGACGCTCTCTTCTTCCCGGCGCTACAAAGAAGAGATCGAGCCGATGACTGGTGCGAGCGAGCGGCTGTTCGATCTCAAGCCGGTGACGTTTCGTTACAAGAAAGAGATCGATCCCGGGCAGGCGCTTTCCTTTGGGCTGATTGCCGAGGAGGTGGCGCAGGTGAGTCCCGACCTGATCACGCGCGATGAGGAAGCCAAACCGCAAACGGTCCGTTACGAAGCGGTGAACGCGATGTTGCTTAATGAGTTCCTTAAAGAGCATCGAAAAGTCGAGACCCAGGAAGCGAGGATCACCCAGCTAGAAGCCGCGATTGAAAGGCAAGCAGCAACAACCGCGCAGCAGCACGAGCAAATTCAAGCGCTTACTGCTGGGCTGCAAAAGGTGAACGCGCAGATTGAAGCAAACAGGCCAGCGCCGCAAACGGTCGTCAGCAACCATTGATCAGTGTGTTCCGCTCGCAAATTTCCCCAGTGAACAATGAAAGATAGAAACGTATGAAAACAAAAACAAATATTCTTAGTCCCTCTCTAACGCTGGTCGCCTTAGCCTGCTTTGCCTTCGCCGAGAATGCGACGGCGGTGAGCCCTGCGCCCGATGGCGGTTATCCCGGAGGCAACACGGCGGAGGGTACTTCGACCCTTTTTAGCCTTACTACCGGCGGTTACAATACGGGAGTTGGTTTTCTTTCGCTTAGGAGCAATACCACCACGAGCTTCAACACGGCCATTGGCGCTGGGACGCTTTTTGCTAACACCGCAGATGGAAATACGGCCACTGGCGGCGGGGCCCTCTTTAACAACACTACCGGCCCCTCCAATACGGCCACCGGAGCGTTCGCGCTGTTTAGTAACACCAGCAATGGTGGCAACACGGCCACCGGTTATCAGGCGCTCTTTTACAATACGGGCTTCGGCAACACGGCTGATGGTTATCAGGCGCTCTACAGCAACACCACGGGTACCCAGAACGCTGCCAACGGCGGTCAAGCGCTCTTTAGTAACACCACCGGATCCAGCAACACGGCCAGCGGCATTTCTGCCCTGTCTTTGAACACCACGGGCGGTAACAACACCGCCGTTGGTTGGGAGGCACTCGTCAGTAACACCGCCGGCATCAACAACACCGCTGTCGGCCTCGGTGCGCTCTCTAGCAACGACACCGGCAACGACAACACGGCTGTCGGTTTCGGTGCCCTTGCCCAAAACCCTACCGGCGCCGGCAATATCGGCTTGGGCCAGTTCGCCGGCTGTGGTGTTGCCACGGCTAATAACGTTATTGCTATCGGTGTCGATGGCGCGGATGTCAGCAACAGCTGCTACATTGGCAATATTTCCGGGGCGCCTATCGATCCGGCCACTGCCGCCGCGGTGGGAGTCGATGCGACTGGAAAGCTGGGTACCAACGTCTCGTCGCGGCGATTCAAGCGTGACATTCAACCAATGAATAGGGCCAGCGAAGCTATTCTTGCGCTCAAGCCAGTGACCTTCCACTACAAAAGTGACGCAAAAAGCACGCCATGTTTTGGACTTATCGCCGAGGAAGTGGCACAGGTGAATCCAGACTTGGTCGTGCGTGACAAGAACGGCGAAATCTACAGCGTGCGCTATGAGCAAGTGAACGCAATGTTGCTAAACGAGTTTCTCAAAGAGCACCGCAAGGTGCAAGAATTCCAAGCCACCGCTGCCCAGCAAGACCAGAGCTTTCAATCTAAGCTGGCAGAACAGGAAAAGAGAATCGAAGCGCTCACAACAGGTCTTCAAAAAGTCAGTGCACAGATTGAGACAAATAGGCGCTCGCCGTGAGTCGTATCAAGTATAACTGACCAGCAATAATACGGATCGCACTGATAAAGGCTTCTCATAATGACCAAACCGGAATGACAAATGTCGAAAGCACTTAGTAATGCAAGAAATCTAAATCTATGAAAAATCGAAACCACGTATACAAAACTATCTTAATTGGGCTTGCATGCCTGGCATCGTTGCGATTGGCGCAAGCCGTCAGTCCACCGCCAGACGGCGGCTATCCTGGGGGCAACACAGCAGAAGGGTATCTCTCTCTAGGAAGCCTAACCACTGGTACCTACAATACAGCTGTTGGCGTATACTCACTCCTAGGCCTGACCGCGGGCAACTTTTGCACGGGTGTGGGCGCTGGAACGCTCCTTGCCAACGCCGCCAATGAAAACACGGCCACTGGCGCGGGAGCGCTGTTGAGCAATACTAGCGGAGCCAACAACACAGCCAATGGAGCGTTTGGCCTCTTCAGCAATACCATCGGCAGCAACGTCACGGCCATTGGTTCCCATGCTCTCCTAAGCAATACTGCCGACGAAAATACCGGGGTCGGTTCAGGAGCGCTCGCTGCCAACACCACCGGGACGCAAAACACCGCGTTCGGTACATATGCGCTCAATAGCAACACCACGGCTGGCGCGAATGGCAGTGGCGCAAACACGGCCATTGGAGCTTTTGCGCTCTCGGCCAACACCAGCGGCGGCGCGAATACTGCCATAGGTTATGCAGCGCTCGCCGTAGGAAACGGCGGCGCCAATACGGCGATCGGCGATTTGGCCGGGGTCAATATCACGGGCAATGGGAACATCGACATCGGCTTCCATGAGACTGGCTTTGCTGGCGAGAATAACACCACTCGCATCGGCAACATTGGCGCGACGGCGCAGGACACCGGGATATATGTTACTCTGGACGCCGTGGGCGGCACCAGGCTTGGCTACGTCAATCTTACTTCTTCACGAAGATTCAAACAGGACATTAAACCCATGGGCGCAGCCAGCGAAGAGATCTTCGCACTGAAGCCGGTCAATTTTCGTTATAAGGCGCGTTTCGATCCCAATCAGTCCGAGCGTTTCGGTCTGATAGCGGAGGATGTAGAAAAAGTGAATCCCGCTCTCGTGGCGCGCGATGATAAAGGTAATCTAACCACTGTGCGGTATGAAGCGGTAAACGCGATGCTACTCAACGAATTCCTCAAAGAGCATTCGGCATTTCTGAACGAGCAGCGCAAGGTCGAGGAGCAAGACGCCAGTATCTCCCAACTCAAAGCAACGCTAGTCCAGCAAGAAAAAGGTATGGAAGCATTGACAGCAACTGTAAAAGAGCAGGCGTTGCAAATTCAGAAAGTAACTGCCCAAATCGAGCTGAATACGCTCGCGCCCCGAGTCGTCTTGAAGAATCAGTAAAGCCGCTGCAGCGATTGCACAGAGAGAGGCTAGCCTGAGGGTCACGGCACTCACGCGTCAGTTAGCTGAACGATCCCTGCCCTTCTCGCTAGGAAGGGCGAGATGACTTTACGCCAGCCGCCGGCGCAAGCCCCTTCATGTCTTGACACGCGAAACAAAGTAAGCGCAAGATTTACGCTATCGCGAACAGTCTCATTGTTCGGAATATCTTGCTCGTCGCTGCGGCAATTGCCATGATGAGCTGTGGCACCGCGACTTTCACTAAGAGCGGAAGCGACGCGCAAATTGAAAGCCTGCGGAATTTTGAGCTCGCATTCATCGACGAGTTTGCCGTCCCCGGAAAACATTTCAATGCTGCTGTGTTCCAGGCCAGGGTAAATCAAGGCAACATGAAATTTCAGCAGGCCATTGCCGATGAAAAGTTCACGGCCCGGCGTCCGGTGCTAATCGACCTCAAGGGCCAATTTGATGCCGATGCCGCGCATCTGCGAAGCAAAGCGAGCCGCGGCAAAGTCACTCCCGCGCTGGCAAGCGAGATGAAGAAGGACGTTAATAAAATCTACGATCATGCCCTCGGGAACTAAAACCAAACGGAAGAAATCCAGGAAGAAATCTGAACTCGACTCGGCGCTCGGTCAGGTCACTGACGAATCGATCGCGGCTTCAATGAAAGAATTTCAGGATTTGCTCGATCCGCCAAAACGCGCAGGAACTCGAACAGCGCCTCATTCTCCTAAAAAAACGAAACATCGATAAGGAAGATTTCGAGTTCTTTGTTGAAAATCAAAAACGCGATCTCCGGGTGTTCGTCGACAGCCAGCCGGCGAAGTCGCAGGAACGCGCTGAGAAATTAACCCTCCACGTTCTGGAGATAGCCGCGACAAAAGTTGTGCCGGTGTTGATTATGATGATCTAGCCGAACGAGCCCCGTAACGTCGAGTAGTCTCCGCGTGCGTCGCATGTCGACAGGTTTTAGCGGGACCGCTTGATGATTTCACGCAATTGGTCGTGCGCGAGCGCTTCGACGCGGTGATTATCGCGTCCAGTCATAGAGTGATTGTCCACTAACGCATTCACGACCGCTTCTTCGGTCGCCTGCACTACTCCGGTAAAAATCGGGTCCATCAGATCATTGGGAATTGTTTGCACCTGATGCATAACTTGATCCGGATTCACGACATTCGGATTCGCCGTAGAAAAAGCGATGAACAAATCACCCGATCCGTTGCCGGAAACTGTTCCTGTTCGGGCGAGTCCGAGCGACACCCGGCGTGCAAGGCGTTTCAATTGATTTGGCAGCAGAGGCGCGTCAGTCGCCACCACGGCAATGCATGAGCCGACTTCTTGTCCGTCAAAGGATGTAGCCGCTGCGGCGGATTTATAAACGCCGCCGGGAATTTCTTTGCCGACTGGGACGCCGGCGATTGTGAGTTGCGGACGCCGCCCAAAATTCGCCTGTAGAAACACACCGACCGTAAAAGTTTGCGATGAACTGTTTTTGTCGGCGCCTTCTGACCCAATCTCAACTGTACGTGATGCGGTTCCATTTCCGCCTTTGAACTCGTAACAAATCATTCCGGTGCCGCCGCCGACACTCCCCTCCTCCACCGCGCCACCATGCGCACTGTCGAGAGCATGCCAGATATTTTCTGGCTTGACGTGAAAGCCATTGATGTCGTTGAGCCAGCCGTCCCACGTTTCGGCAACTACAGGCAAACTCCACCAGTACCCGGTCTTGTCAGCTGCGCCGTGATTGACCCGCCAGGCAATGACTGCGTCGCGAGCCACTCCAACGCTGTGCGTGTTGGTAATGACAATCGGACCTTCCAAAAATCCGCTCTCATCAATCCATGCTGTGCCGGTCATTTCGCCGTTTCCATTTAAGCTAAAGAATCCGGCATAAACGGGATCATTCAGTGAAGCGTGCCCGCGCGGAAGGATCGCAGTAACACCGGTGCGCACCGGACCTTTGCCAACCTCAAGTTTCCCTTCGCCGCTGATCAGCGTGGTGTAACCGACTTCGACACTGGAGACATCTGTAATCGCGTTGAGTTTTGCAGGTGTGCCGTCAAATGGAATCCCCAGATCGCGCGCCCGAACGATCTTGCTTACCATCAGTGGGCTCGGCGGCGGAGATTTCTGCGGCTCGCGTCCCTCGGTATCAAGCACGCTCGTGAGCGCGAATAAGAGCGCGACGAAGGCAAAGTGTTTCGATTTCATTTTCGATCCATCAACTATCAGCTACCAACCAGCAACTTTTCTATTAGATTAGCCCAGTGAGTTACGAAGTTTTTGCCAGAAAATATCGGCCGCAAACGTTCGACGATTTGGTCGGCCAGGCACATGTCTCGCGTACCTTGAAGAACGCGGTCGGGCAAAACCGCCTGGCTCATGCTTATCTTTTTGTTGGTCCACGCGGTGTCGGCAAGACTTCGACCGCGCGGATTCTGGCAAAGTCCCTCAATTGCGTGAACGGACCAACCGTCACGCCATGTGGCGAGTGCGACAACTGCCGCGAGATCGCAGCGGGCAACAGTCTCGATGTGATCGAGATTGATGGTGCCAGTAATAACAGCGTGGAAGATGTGCGACAACTCCGCGAGAACGTTCGATATGCGCCGGCCAAGGGACGTTACAAGATCTATCTCATCGACGAGGTACACATGCTTTCCTCCGCGGCATTCAATGCGCTTCTAAAGACGCTCGAAGAGCCACCTGAGCATGTGAAATTCATCTTCGCCACCACCGAACCGCAGAAGGTCCTCCCCACAATTCTCAGCCGGTGCCAGCGATTTGATCTCCACCGAATTCCGGCAAACCTGATCGCGAACCATCTGCAATTCATTGCGGGAAAAGAGAAAATCTCGCTTGAACCCGCGGCTGCCCATGCGATTGCACGCGGCGCCGAGGGCGGCCTGCGCGACGCGGAATCGATGCTCGATCAGCTGGTTGCATTTTGCGGGGAGAAGATCGCTGAAAACGATGTGCTCGACGTTTTCGGATTTACCAGCGAACGAACGGTTGCCGATCTAACCGGACGGATTTTGAGCGGCGAAACGCCCGGCGCGATCGATCTGCTGCATCAGCAGAGCGACGCTGGCAAGGACATGATGCGCCTCATGTCGGACTTGATTGCTTACCTCCGCGATCTTCTGGTATTCAAGGCAAAGCCCGATGCGGTTAAGGAAGACGTCCGGGCCGATGTGCAAACATCACTTGCCCGATATGCAGCGCTGATCACGACGGGCCGTCTGCTGGAATTGCTTGATCAATTTGCCGCCGCCGAAGGCCGCATGAAGTGGGCTCCAAACAAAAAGCTGCATCTCGAAGTAGCAATCATTAAGGCGATCCAAAGTCTCGGACAGGCGACATTGGACGAAGTGATCGAAAAGCTGGGCGAGCTTCGCAACGGGGATGGCCCTCAACCGGCAGTGCCGCCCGCACAACGTGTAGCCGGCGTCGATGATCGCGGCAGTCACGAGGATGAATCGCACATGCGAAAACCCGGGATCAGCGATGCCGAGTCCAAGTCTGGCGCGTCATGCGTAGCGGAAACTTCGCCTGATGCAAATAAACTGTGGCAGCAGATTCTTGCAAAAGTTCCTACGCAAAAAGCGTTCGTGAGAAATTCTGCTGCGGCCGCGCATGTTCTCGGAATCGACGGACGCAATTTCCAGATCGGTTTTGCGCCTGGCGACAAAGCGATGATGGACATCCTGGGTACGCAGGCTAATCGCAAATTACTTGAAACGTTACTGCACGAGATCACAGGAAAGGATTGGACCGTGAAGCTGACTCTAAAGGAGGATCTTCCCACCAGGCAGGCATCGCCTTCGCAGGATTCTCAGGCCGAAAACTTTAAAGAAGAAC
>QHOR01000010.1:15174-15688 GCA_003219395.1 Verrucomicrobiota bacterium
CCGGGAAACATAGGGCGCGGCGTAACGCGACGACCATGAACATAAATAAATTAATGAAGCAGGCGCAGAAGATGCAGGAGCAAATGGCCAAAACTCAGGCCGAGCTGGAGACCAGGACGGTCGAAGTGAGCGCGGCTGGGGGCAAGGTGAAAGTGACCGCAAACGGTGCTGGAGATGTTCTCGCCATCAAAATCGATAAAGAAGTCGTCGATCCAAACGACGTGGAATTTCTCGAAGAAATCGTTCTGAGCGCGGTTCAGCAGGCCATGGAACAAGGCAAAGCGCTCGCCCAGTCAGAGATGACCAAACTAACGGGAGGGCTTGGCATACCGGGACTGCAACAATGACGGAATCCGAATGACCCAATGTCGAAGGAATGAATTAATGACGAATGTCGAACACGGCGGGCGGTTTTTATTTTTGTCAATCGAGCTTCGTCATTAATTTGTCGTTCGTCATTCGCGCTTCGTCATTCCGATCTTCTCGGCGCCGAAATAGGCCTGCAATTTGTCCG